>CAYWIG010000198.1:0-4608 GCA_964458295.1 uncultured Myxococcales bacterium | reverse complement strand
CCGAAGGGTTGGCGCGCCTGGCCCTTTCAGGGTGACAAGGTCAGAAAGATCTACTTCGTTAAGGAGGAGAGCGGGCAGAGATTCATAAGTGCCTTCGATGACCAGGATATCTCCCAACAAATCTTCTTAAACTTCCTCTGGCCGGTGAAGAAAAAACCGATGCTCTCGTGGAGCTGGAGGGCGACGACGCTTCCGGTGGGTGGGAACGAATCGAACGACACCACAAACGATAGCGCCTGCGGCCTATACGTAGTCGTTGGAAAATATAGCGGACACGCTATGAAATACATCTGGAGCACGACGCTAAAGCCCGGAACGATCGTCACCAGGAAGAAGGGGAAGCTCAAGATGAAGGTCCTGGATAACGGGCCTGGTAAAGTGGGAACGTGGGTGCACCACAAGGTGGATATCCCCAAGGACTACAAGGAGCTGTTTGGTAAAGATCTCGGTAAGAATCCATCCGGTATTGCGCTACTAACAGATGGCAACGCTGTACATAAGCCTGCCGGATGTGACTATAAGGATTTCGCCATCTCGGCCGACTGACCTGACTCACCATGAAGAAGACCAAGAAATTTAAAACGATCCTCATCCTTGCGATTCTCTGCGCCTTTATATCTTCATCTCTATCAGAACCATCGTACGCTAAGAAGAAAAAATCCAAAAAGAAGAGCGATGATGTCTGTATAATCTCCAAAAGCTTAGCCGAAACTATAGCATCGAACGACATTAATGCATCGGTAATAGCTCTTAGAAACAATACAAGCTGTCCAAAACAACTCTACCTCTTGAGGGAGGTTACGCGCATCGCACGATTCGACATGCAGCCAAAACCCAAAAGGGGTGAGGCTCACAAGGTTTATCAGAATTTGGCGATCTCATATCACAACCTTTATCTCTTTCTAAAAACACAAAACATAGAGCAGGAGGATTTTCTAAAACATGCCCAAAAATACTATAAGAAGGCCAGGCGAGCGGGAACGGCACTCCACAAGGAGGAGTGCGATATTCTGATTGCCGCAATCACAGCCGCGTCCGGCGATACCGAAAAGGCCGCAAAGAAATTTTCAAAGGTTGATGAATCTATGCTTCGCGGCGATTTTGAATCTATGGAATATCTCGCAGCATATTACGGGGCTATTGGAGATGTAAATAACGCGATCGTCTCTTTAAGTGAAGCCTACAACTTGAACCCAAAAAGAACGGTGACGTGGCTCGAAGTCGGGGATGATTTTTATAAGATAAGATCGGATCCGCAATTTATCGCTGTAACCAAGAATTTTAAGATCAACAACAAGAGCAATACAATATCGCTCACCGTCCCTTCATCGAAAAGCCCCTCCTTGGAACTTCGAAATTCAGGTTCATATTTCAGAAAAAGCGGGGATATGCCGAAGTATAAGAAGAAGAGAAGGAGAAGAAGATAATTTAAAGGTTAAGGTTAAGACTGAGGTTAAGGACTAATCAATGTTTGCATAAGCATCGTATGTTGTAGGATCAAATAGTACAAATCTTACCTCCGCGATACCACTCGAACTTTCCAGAAATTTCCTTACAGCATTGAGCGCAATCTTTGCGGCCTCATTTAGAGGATATCGATATGCGCCGGTGCTAATAGAAGGAAAGGCGACCGATTTGATTCCATTCTGTTCGGCGAGCTTTAAGGAATTAGCGTAACAGTTGCGAAGCGTCTCCGCCTCATTTCTATTTCCACCTCCCCAGACAGGTCCCACTGTATGTATGACATACCTAGACTTTAGATTCCCACCCGTAGTTATGACCGCCTGACCCGCTGGGAGTCTACCCTGTTTTGCAACGATGCGTTTGCAATCGGTTAGAATCTCAGTGCCCCCAGCACGATGAATAGCTCCATCCACACCACCACCACCCATAAGGGATGAGTTGGCAGCGTTTACAATAGCATCGACATTCTGCTCGGTGATGTCACCTTGTACAAAAGTTATTATCGATCCATTGATCTCAATTTTTTGAGACATATATGCTCCAAAAAAGTTAATAACAGTTAAAAACGGTTAATAGCAGTTAATATCGGTTGCATAAAAAAATAAACAAAAATGTCATTCCTGCGAAGGCAGGAATCCAGCAGTGGACATTTACTGGATCCCCGCCTTCGCGGGGATGACATTGTAAAACTCTATAAAAAGGCAACTGTTATTAACCGATATTAACATTTATTAACCGTTATTAACCAGTACTTAATACTGCGTACTCGACGTCACCCCAGTCGCATTAATGGATTGAATGGTACACGTCGTACTCGGTGCAGGAAGCGTTGTATCATCGGTTTCAAAGTTCAATATAAAATAATGATAGTCATCGAACGAATATCCGCTGGGCGGCCAATTATTGCTAACATCATCTATGTTATTGTATGTAATACCGTCCGTTGAGTATTGGGAAGAGACCTTATCCGAATCGACGGTGAGCCTAAGGTAAAACTCACCACCATCGCACGTCTCCACAACCTGACTGACCTCACCGGTAGTTGATACATATGCTACCATACACGTTATATTAGTCGTCTCAACAGGCGTAAGCCCTATAACAAAACCAGCGACAGTAGCTAATTCAATATCCTGTCCCGAAAGTTCCGATACCATTCCTGCCATTACGGTATCTATTCCATCCGGACTCGTAACCACAATCGAATCGATATGGAGATCTATTTGAAATCCGTCTTCGCTTACCGTAATCTCCTTTCCAATCACACCCGTCCTATCGGCAGCACTGAACCCAGAGCTATCGTAGCTCAACCCATCGACTCCATATGAGAGAATCCCCGGTGGCCTGATGAGCTCATCCCACGTTGACCAAAAACCATCGCTTGCAACCTCCCAGCAATCCTTACTATCGATCCTAAACGCATCTCCAATGGCACACCCAGCAGTGAAAGAATACGTAGCATCGGAGCCAAGAGATTCACCCGATGCGCCGGTAAATCCCGACCCTACGGTCAGCGTACAATTTAGAAGCTGATACTGATATCCATCTTCGATCACAAGTGTCGCAGAGGAGTCAGTTGGCGCAAAACCGCTTACCGATGGTTGATGCAAACCAGAGCCTTCGGGAAGAGAGCAGTTGATATCCGATTCTGCTCCAGTTTCGATATCTTCCGTAAAGTATATCGTAAGTTGATCCATCCCAATACCCGTTGATCCACTAGGCAGAACTGGCTTGCCCAGACTATCGATCACTGCAGCTATTCCAAACGAATCACTCTCCGTTACGAACGTTATTGCAACAGGCGTAATCGGATCGCCTGCATAGGCGCTACGGATAAACCATGAGCTCGCATCTGCATATAAGATATCGTTGAGGCAGACGGTGTAGCTCGTTCCACCATCCAAATTATTAGTTGGATCGAGGATGCAGGATGTTGATGAATCACATGTCACCGAAGTATCAAGCGCATAGTCTGTGTTGCAGGTATCTGTACTATATTCCGATTTTGTAGCGGAAATATTCGCCGACGCTGCAGCTAAAGTTGGAACGATGAAGAATGTGTTAGTTGATACTGTCGCTGTATCGACTGCAGCATCGAACGTGTATGCAAACGATGCATCGACAGCGACGCCGCTCGCGCCATCCAATCCCTCGAGCGCAACCGGAATAGTGGATGGCGGATTTCCACCACTACCTCCACCGCAGTTGCTAATTGTTATAATGGCTAGCACACTAACCATCAATATCATCACACACAAAAGCTTCTTCATAAATCCCCCATCTTCCGCAATCCGCAAACTGAAATCCAAAATCCGCAATCTAATACTGCGTCTCCGATGTAACACCGCTTGCCGTAACCGATTTTAACGTAGCCTGCATATCAGGTGATGGTGCAGAATATTCGTTAGTTTCGAAGAAGAGTACCATATGTGACAAATCTTCAAATGACCAACTGGCAGGTGGCCAATTCACCTGATCGTCATCGATCGCCTCATAGGAGATGCCATCGGTCGAATATTCAGCAGATATCTGAGATTCAGTAACGGTGAGGCGGACATAATACTCGCTGGCGGAACTGCAATTTTCCGTTGCCATAGAATCCACTCCGTCAATTAGGACGGAAACAGAACATCCCCTATATATGCTTTGACTTGCACCCAAGCCCACTACAAATAAATCTGTGGATTGTATAGCAGAAGAAAGTTCACTAGTTAGGCCCGCAAGGAAAACATCATATTCGCTACTTGCCGATATAGCATCAAAGTGAGTTGTAAGCACAAAACCATTCGAATCGACCACTATTTGTTTTCCTATTATTCCGCTGTTCGACTCACCCGCTGGCTGTCCATCGCTGTCGTATGCAAGTCCACCTCCCGTGGGAAATGAAAGAATTCCCGAAGAACTATCGAGCAGGGCAGCCCAGCTTGACCAATATCCATCGCTAGCTACCTCCCAACAGTCCCGCGAGTCTTCATTGAATTCATCGTCGACGGCACAGCCGTTTGTGAATGAATAAGTCGCATTTTCAGCTAAGGTTTGACCATCAGCATCAGCGAGCTGCGTCGTCACCACCAACGTACAATTCATCAACTGATATCGATATGCATCCGTATTTGTCAGCACGAAACTGGACCCTGAAGAACT
>CAYWIG010000197.1:0-4616 GCA_964458295.1 uncultured Myxococcales bacterium | reverse complement strand
AACAACCGTAGGCGCTGCTGGGGATGTTTCGAAAACCCATTCTATTACTACTAGTCAGGTATCCACCGATTGTTTTACAATAAACACGTCGGCTGTATCCGTTGGAGGGGCAACCGGGAATGAAATTCAAGGTATCGTCCTTAACAAGACATGCCTGAATGCTGTAACGGTAGATAAGATGACGCTTACGTGGGTCCCTGATTCTAGTGAGACCGTAAGGGTGATACGAATAGGTGGTGTAGATGTATACAATGATTTCACTGGCGAAAGTTCAGGTACGACGATCGATATAACCGATGCAACGATTACGGGCAGCGCCACGATCGACTATATCAGGTTTTCCTCGGGAGTATCTGGTAAATCTGTAACGATTAATTTTACTATGAGCGACTCGTGCAGCAAGAGCACGACGTTCAATTTGCCGTAGCATAGGTGTATTTATGAAGATGAGCCATCAAACAATATTGTGTATGAGGAATTGTAGAAGGGGTTTTACCATTTTGGAGTTGGTGTTGACGATTTCCCTCTTGGCAATCTTCGCAACCGCTGCTGTTATCGGGATCAACGTTACCGGAACTGAAATAGATTCTGTGGCAAAAATATTGAGGTCGAATATTCAGTATGCGCAAGATTTAGCGATGACGAACGGTTCGAGTTTTGGAATCAGATCGATCGACAACTCAAGTTATGAGATATTTGAGGGGAGTCCTGGGACTCCAGCAGTAAATCCATTGACCAGCGGCAATTTGGTGATCGATATTTCACCCGTGCAGTTCTCCGGTTCTGTAACGACGATCACATTTGATTCAAACGGCATCCCCGATAATTCAGCGAATGAGACTATCCAGTTGGTGGAGGGGACTAGTACAAGAACCTTGACGGTAACATCGGATACCGGTGTTGTCGATCTGTCAAATCCGTAAAAGGTGAATATATGAAGTCGATAAGAAATAGAGGATTTACACTTATCGAGGCCGTTTTGATAATGGCCGTGATCGGTACGGCTTTTTTCGGCTTCGGGTATCTCTTTGGAAATTTGGACCAGGAAGCGTTGACAGCAGATCTGACGGTTCTTGCGACGAAACTCGCTCGTGAAAAGATAGAGGAGGTCGTTCAGACGAAGGCTGATGGCGGTGCGGGTGGTTATGCTTTAGTTGTAGATGAAGGTGCAGCCACAGTTACTAGCGGTTCGTGGAGCTTTACGCGTTCGGTCGATACGACATACGTAAATCCTGGCGATGTTTCATCTTCAATCATTGATACCGGATACAAGAAAGTCGAAGTGGTCGTATCGTGGGGAGCCGATTCAGGAGAATCCGTAACCCTGACTTCCATGGTGACTGATATGGTGCCATCTGCAGTGAGTGGTGTTGGAGGCTTTACCCCCTGTCCGTGAGGATGAGGAGATATGATGATTAGTTTGAAAAGAAATCGTGGATTTACGTTGGTGGAGTTGATCCTCTCAATTGTCATCATATCCGCGATCTTTGTTGTGATGGCTCAGATACTGATTACAGGTCTTGATTCATATAGATTGGTTGTCAATAGGCGTGAGGCTTTGCAGGGGGCTAGGCTTGCTGTGAATATGATGGAGGGGGAGCTACAGACCGTAGCGGATCCAGCAACAGATATAAGTGCCATATCGTCTACATCGATCCAATTTACCAATGCCAACAGCCAGAGCGTCACCTATTCGATATCGGGGTCGGATCTGTTGCGCAATTCGAAGATCTTGGCGAGCAATTTAGGTTCGGCGAGCGGTTTTAGCTACTATACGAATGGTGGATCGACTACTACCGACCCAGCCCAAGTTTATAGGATCGATATCGTCGTTGAGGTCGACGCGGAAGAGACGCAATATGGTAGCGTCGAAGCGCACGCAAGTGTCTTTTTGAGAAATAGGTATTATGATGCATATACAAGGAATTAAGAGACACTATTTTAGCGATAGAGGAGTAGGGATCGTAGCGGTCCTTATGATCGTCGTCGTCCTGGGTATCATGGGTGGTGTAGTCACGCATTTCGTTGCGACTGGCGCTGTTTCTAAAACAAACGATCTCGTACGTGAGCAAGCCTTCGATCTAACACATGCAGGTTTTGAATATGCGCTTAAGAGACTTGATGATGGTGTCGATCCGGATGGTGAGACGAAGGATCTAGGAAGCGGTCAGTTCACCGTAGACTATGATGATACAACTGGTGTTATTACCGTGTCCTCGGATGTCAGCGCAATGTATGGGAGTTCCAATCCGACATATACCATTCAAGGTCCTGCATCCGGAGGAAATATGGCGGATTGTCTCGAAGTAGGTACTACAACTGCGAATTTGCAGATTACTGCTGGCAAGACACAGTTACAGGACCTCACATTAGAGAACACGTGCAGTTCCGATATCACTATTGATGGGATGATTGTAACGACGAACCCGAGTGGTTCTGAAGATATAAATTTGATCAGAATTAAAAATGTGAACGTCTTTAATGAACCGCCTAAGATAGCCATGGGAAATGTTATCGATTTCGACGAAGGTAAGGAGCATACAATATCACCATGTTCCACGGATGATTTTAAGTATGTACGTTTTGATGCAACAATAGTCGATAGGAACTACAATCTCACATTCATCATGCAGGATGGTACACAGAAGACGGCCTTTGTTCAGTTCGTGGCCGATGATGAGGCCGCCTGCTTGAACATCGACCTTTCACCGCCTGGTGTATATGTTGGATATGCCGGATCTGTCAGATTGCTTGGCGGCACGCTCACCAATTCATGCACGGCACCTACGGAAATTGAGATTACCGCAATGACTGTAAGTTATACACCGACTTCCCCTTCTAGGAATCTTATCG
Source organism: uncultured Myxococcales bacterium (assembly GCA_964458295.1). Lineage (GTDB taxonomy): Bacteria > UBA10199 > UBA10199 > 2-02-FULL-44-16 > JAAZCA01 > JABGOS01. Next base: position 1,763 of record CAYWIG010000197.1, on the reverse strand, counting down.
CTATAGATCTGGGGGCCAGCGGTACGGAATGGACGGGGAGCGTAGGAAACGGCGTTCAAGCGGTTTTTACAAATACGCAGCTCATTCCTGGCTCGTCGAGTATCACACAAAATTATTTGAATTTTAGTTCTGATATGAGGGGGTATAACTATAGTATCACATACACGATGAGTGATAGCACGATTGCGACTGCTGCAGCGAATCTCTATGAAAGCGATATGGGACCTTGCCTGACGGTCGACACCTCCGGTATGTCGATGGGAGGTGGTAATAAGAAGCTTCAAGATCAAGTATGGGGAAATTCATGTTCCTTGAGAACTCTTGTGGACCAGGTGGAGACGTCATGGTCTGGAGCACCATCAGGTACGGACCTTACTCGTATCAAAGTGAATGGCTCTACCGTGTGGAATGGGACGGCAAGTTCAGGAGATACGGTGGATATCGACAATACGGATATATCAGGTAGTGGCAGTGTATCGGTGGATGAATATACTTTCGATAAGAAAGTCAACGGTTGCTGTTTTAGCCATGTGATTACCATGCTTGATGGAGATACGGTGAACGTTCCGTCATACTGTCCGTGATCACCACTCTGATAGATACCTCCTCCCTTTAGTTAATCACCTGAATTTATTTAATTTTTCTTTGATATTCTCATTCAAAGTCGTTATAATGCGGCTCTAGGGGGTGGTGTATGTACCTGGATTTCTTTGGTTTTAAGGATCGTCCATTTTCGATAACACCGGATATTCAGTATCTGTACATGAGCAAGCAACATGAACAGGCACTGGATACGATATTATACGGCATAAAGAATAGGCTCGGATTTTCGATGCTGACCGGCGAGGTGGGGACGGGCAAAACTTTACTGACTAGGGCTTTGTTGGAACGCCTTGACGATTCCGTCGAGACATCCCTCTTGGTCAACCCACTTCTTTCAGTCCCGGAACTCTTGAAGGCGATCAATAAGGATTTTGGCATAAACATCAGATATAATTCTCCACAGAAACAGATCGACGCGCTCAACACATTTCTTCTTAAGAATGCAAGTGATGGGAAGAACGCGGTAGTCGTCATCGATGAAGCCCAAAATGTTTCGATGGAGGCGCTGGAAACGATTCGGATGTTGACGAATCTTGAAACGAATACGACGAAACTCGTGCAAGTCCTTCTCGTCGGTCAGCCTGAATTATTAAAAAAGTTGAGATCCCACGAGTTACGCCAGCTGGAACAGAGAATTACCACTAGGTATCATCTACGAGCACTGTCACAGCTTGAGATGATTCGATATATCAATCACAGGATCTTCGTCGCCGGTGGAGGTGGAAAGGTCTTCATCGATCCTAAGGCCTACAAGCTGATATACAGGGAGACGAAGGGTTATCCCAGGTTGATCAACGTCGTTTGCGATAAGGCCCTGATGGCGGCGTTTGTTCAGGAGAGCCATGTCATAAATCGTAATGAGGTGAAGGCAGCGATTATGGACTGGAGGGGAAGGGAGGAACGATCGTCTCCTTGGGGATTCTTTAAACGCCTGGTTTTCTCGTCTTAAGTTCTAGTGCTTCGACACGCAGATTCTGACGGGTCGCTTAAGCTATAATAGTAGTATAAGCAGATGAATCTGCTTGCTCAGCACTAGTACCGAGCGAACACGGTCGTCAAAATGAGTGAGTCGAGGTGCTAGTTAAGGGGGAGTTAAATGTCATTGATTCATGATGCGCTGAAAAAAGCGCAAAAGGGGAAGAGAGCGGAACTTGGCAGTG
>CAYWIG010000196.1:0-4639 GCA_964458295.1 uncultured Myxococcales bacterium | reverse complement strand
ACAAATAAAATCTGCATTCCACTCCTCGGCATCATGATGCTGATAATGTTCGTATGGGTCATCTTCATCGAAGGTGCGGGTGATGGTATGATGGCCTTACTGACGCCCGATATCAGCAAGCTCGGAGAACCGTCAGTTTGGGCGGACGCCTTTTCACAGGTCTTCTTCAGCCTCTCCGTAGCTATAGGTATAATGTTCGCATATGCGAGTTATCTGAAACCAAAATCACCGATAGTGGATAACTCCTGGATCGCCGCACTCGCCGATAGCGGCTTTGCGATCTTCGCTGGTCTGGTCGTCTTTGCGACTCTCGGTACGATGGCAAAGACATCCGGTGTTCCTATCTCAGAGGTGGTGAAGGGGGGACCCGGTCTCGCCTTCGTAGTCTATCCAAAGGCGATAAGCATGTTGCCCTTCGGATCGCATATCTTCGGCGTACTGTTCTTCCTCTCGCTCCTCTTCGCGGGAATTACATCCGCGATATCGATCCTCGAGGCCTTTGTATGTGCGGCCATGGATAAATTTGGCGCATCTAGAAAGAAGGTGGTTACGATCACGTGCCTCCTAGGCGTGTGCGGTAGCATTATATTCACTACGGGAGCGGGGCTCTTCTGGCTTGATATAGTAGATCACTTTGTGATGAATTTTGGTGTTCTCGCAGTGGGTCTGTTGGAGACATTGGTAATAGGCTGGGTATACAAGGCCTCGAAAGTGAGCAGCTACGTAAATGAGAACAGCAGGTGGAAGGCTGGCAGGTGGTGGAGGTTTTCTATAAAGTATTGCACTCCCATTATATTGTTTATCCTGCTCTTCGGTACGGTTATGGATAATATCAAAAAGCCCTACGGGGGTTACCCTTGGGATATCGTGTTGCTGATCGGCATTGGATGGCTGACAGCTCTCCTTATCGCATCGGCGATCTTCGCCAAGTTGAGGGGTGCGAAGGACGAGGATATAGAGACGTTGGAGGAAGGGGGGATGGTAAAGAGCTAGGGTGTCGGACGATTTTGTCATCGAACCCTTGCATTTTATCGATCCGAAAAGTGCAATTGAGTTAATTGCTCATTTCTGATATCAGCCGGACGATGGATATCGGACATATGGAGGTGGACCATAGGTACTTATAAGAGGCTTCCCAGGGTGAAGCAAAAGGCACATGACGATTTTGTGGATTGGACATTACACGCTCTGATCTGGATCAGGAAACGATGGAAAACCGCGCTCGAGGTTGTAGCCCTTGCAGCTTTGGTATTCGCTGTGGTTGTCGGCGCTACCCACTATTGGGATTGGCGATCGAATGCCGCTTCGGAAGCGTACTACAAGGCAAGCCTCCTGAAGGAGGATTCGGACAACAGGGTGAAGGCGCTCGAGGGTGTGGTCGATGACTACCTGGGCACGCTCGCCGGCAAGAGAGCGCTGATGGATCTTGGCGACATATCCCTTAAGAATGGAAAATACGATGTGGCCATTGAAAAATTTCAGTTGTTGGCAGGAAAGTCGCGTAACCACCCGATGCTATTCGTGGCAGCCATGTATAAACTGGCTGAAACTCAGGCAGCATCGGGTGACGGTGCTGCAGCAGTGGAAACATATTTGAAGGTCGCAGCCGATCCCCACAACCTGATCAGTATGGACAGCAGATTGAAAGCTGCTCGGACTCTGGAAAAAGCGGGTGAGTACGAAAGGGCAGCTGGCATCTATCGTCAGATAATCGATGAAGCAACGGAGAAGGATTTATTCGCAAAGGATAAAAGCGAGGAGCGTCTAATATGGCTTATTGTGAACGGTCACGTTCAAAAACAACACTCATAGTCTCACTTGTTTTGGCGTCGCTGATCGTGGCACCGATCACCGATGCTTATGCGAGGTATAAGCAAAAACCAAAACGGCACTTTTTGGCTTGGGAATCTTTGAATAGGCCGGAGGAGTACAAAAAACTCAAGAGACATATGCTCTCCGATAGACGTTTCGATATCTCTCGCCGTCGCGTTGTAAAGCTCAAGAAAAATTCGTTCTGGGGCATAAGACCTTATCAGTTCACCACGCCAGCGATCATCGATAGAAGGATGTTTGTAGGCGTCGATGCCGGATATTTCTATGGCGTGGATGCGATTCTGAAGAAGAAGCTGTGGACATACAGGACGGAGGGAGCAGTTCAGGGTGAGGCAGCGACTGATGGAATCACCGTATATGCAACTGACTGTAAGGGATACGTCTACGCGCTTGACGCAAATTACGGTAAGGAGAAGTGGAAATCCCTTCTCGACACATCCATCATGTCAAAACCCCTGATAGACGGCGACAGGCTCTATGTCGTTACGATGTCGGGCAGGCTCTATGCCCTGGATAGAAATACCGGTATCGAGATCTGGCATACCAATAGTCACGAGAGGAGTTTTGGTTTTTCTGTAAGGCGGTCGGCAACGCCGACTATTAGAAATGGATTGATCTATGTCGGGACATCATCCGGAACGGTCATCGCATACAATGCGAACAATGGGAGCGTTGCCTGGGTTAGGCAGATAGGGGATAGGCGCGAGCAGCTCTATGACATCGATAGCAAGCCGGTCTTTATTGGAGATAAGCTCTATGTAGCATCGGCTGATGGGAATCTGAGTTGCCTCGAGGCCTCTACCGGCAGAATTCTCTGGTACGTCGGTGCGGGCGGTTCGAACGACATATTGCATTATAATGGGAAGTTGTATGTGACCGAGGGCAGCACGCTCAGCTGTATAGACCCGACTTCAGGCCATATATATTGGCAACAGGATTTGGATGAACCTGGTCTATCTTCACCGGCCGGTGGGGAGAATTATATCGCTGTCGCCTCAACCACAGATAGGCTCTTTCTGATAGATAGCGATACAGGGGATATTGTCTTTGAAAGATATATCCGCAAGGGGAGCTTTGGGGATCCCGTGGTGATCGGCGATATGCTTTATATATTGTCCAACAGCGGGCGCCTATTCACATTTAAGGTCAGAGAGCTTCCCTCGCGTAAGTCCAAGCTTGCGAAGAAGACCGAAGAGCCGAAGCCTCAGGAGGCGGAAGAGGCCGTGGAGGACGAAACCGAGTAAGGATCCCCTATTTTGGCTCTGAGCTTGACATTCCCCTCTAAATCTATATAGATCTCGCCATGTTGGCCGATAGAATAAGTGAAGGTCTTACCTTTGACGACGTTCTGCTCGTTCCCGCTGCTTCGCGCGTGCTTCCGAAGGACGTCCAAATCTCAACAAAACTGACGGTGGATATCGATCTGAGGATACCGCTCCTCTCAGCTGCCATGGATACGGTCACTGAAGCCAGGACCGCCATCGCCATGGCCCAGGAGGGTGGTATCGGCATAATTCACAAGAATTGGTCGATAGATCTGCAGGCGAAAGAGGTTCAGAGGGTGAAGAAGTTTGAAAGCGGTGTCGTGACGGAACCGCTTACGATTTCACCGAATATCACTCTGGGCGAGCTCGCAAAGCTCAGGGAGCACCACGGTATATCAGGGTTTCCTGTGGTGGACGGTGTGAAGTTATTAGGAATTGTTACACACAGGGATATTCAGTTCGAAGACGACTCCACAAAGCTCGTATCACAGGTGATGACCTCGGACGAATGCTTGGTTACCGCTCAATATGGAATAAGTTTGAATGAAGCGAAGGAGATCCTCCATAAGAATAGAATCGAGAAACTTCCACTCGTCGATGATGATTTCAATCTCAAGGGACTCGTCACCGTGCGTGATATCGAAACTGTGGAGCGTTATCCCAATGCGGCGAAGGATTCTTACGGAAGGCTTCGCGTCGGGGCAGCCATAGGCGTTGGTGATAAGGAGATTGAGAGGGCCGGGGCTCTAATCAATGCGGGTGCAGATGTCGTGGTAGTCGATACCGCCCATGGACATTCCTTGGGTGTCATCGAGGCGGTGAGACACCTTCGCGAGAGGCATCCTGATGCACAGCTGATAGCTGGAAATATAGCGACCGCAGATGCTGCGAAGGCCTTGATCGATGCTGGCGTCAGTGCATTGAAGGGCGGCGTGGGACCGGGTTCAATATGTACGACCAGGGTCGTTGCCGGATGTGGTGTGCCGCAGATTACGGCAATTGCGAATATTGCATCAGTCAGCAGGAAGAAAAAAATTCCGATAATCGCGGACGGTGGAATAAAGTTTTCGGGTGACGTGGTGAAAGCGCTTGCAGCTGGTGCGCAGACGGTGATGATCGGTTCGATGTTCGCTGGGACCGATGAATCACCGGGGGACGTGGTTCTGTATCAGGGTCGGAGCTATAAATCGTATAGGGGAATGGGATCTATCGGCGCGATGAAACGCGGTAGCAAGGATAGATATTTTCAAGGTGAAGTTCGTGAGGAGAGAAAACTCGTACCCGAGGGTATCGAGGGTAGGGTGCCCCACAGAGGTAAGCTCCGTGATATCCTATATCAGATGATAGGTGGCCTTCGCTCAGGAATGGGATATGCCGGATGTACGACTATCGAGGAGCTATCCACGAAAACTAAATTTATGAAGATCACGCCCGCTGGCCTTCGTGAGTCGCATGTGCATGATGTTATTATTACGAAGGAAGCACCGAATTATTCGATGGAGTAACGTGAAATTCCAAATAACAAGCACCAAATTCCAAAT
>CAYWIG010000195.1:0-4650 GCA_964458295.1 uncultured Myxococcales bacterium | reverse complement strand
ATGTACGAAAAAATATCGGGTGCTCGTTGGGCTTCATCTATGATGATGTGTTTGTTGTATTGCTGAAAGAAGCCTTTAGGATCCTGTTGAGCGAGCTCCCTGGTTGGAGGATCTTCAAGGGAGACATAGGTATGTTCGGGGAAGGCCGTTCTGGCTAGTGTTGTTTTCCCCGATTGACGAGGTCCCGTGAGTGTGACGACAGGGTATTTCTCGGCCAGTTTTCTTATTTTGCATTCAAGCTGCCTCTTGATCATTGCTGCGAATATAGCAGGAATTACTGCGCTGTCAATTTGAATATGTGATATTCAATTTACATATTTCGATAATATGGCTGTATTTACATATAGTTATAGCGTGTCAAGATATTGCGTGAAGTCTGCTCATATGAATGGATAGCTGTTCAATTGTGCCGGAGACTGATCGTAGTTAGCCATACAAGCATCCTTAATGGGGGGCGCCCGCATGTGGTGGATAGTCATTATAGTTGGCTTGCTAGACTCACTTAAGGGCGGTGGTTGTTAGAATCAAGAAGTGATTAGTGAATAGTGATTAGTAAAACAGAAATCGGAACCAACCAAAACTGAATCGCAAATCGCGGTTTGGTTTATTATAACCTTTGGACACCTTGGAGGTGTCTAATGGTTAAATTTCATGATGATAGCTCGCACAAACAAGACCGTCTTGTTTGGGCGCAAAAAAGGCGGAGTATAACTCTCTCCACATAGCACTTTCCCATGCCTTATTGACAGGGCGTCTTGTCCAGGTATTGTGGCCCATCGTCAATGTTGTCGGAAGCGGGGGAGCGCTGATGAACATGTCCTACGGATCCGGAAGGATAATCAGATTTCAACATAAGTTCACGACGGCCATTCTTCTAGTAGCAGTTTTCCTTGCGCTCGCTCTGTCACATATTAACCTGGCCCACGCATCCAGACACAGGGCGGAGAAAAAAATTCAATCCACGGTGAAGGTGGATGCAGGTGATAAGGTTCTAGAAAAAACTGAAACAGAAAAGAATGAGGACGTAGCGGTTGCCGAGGATGGTAAAAAGCTTCCACCCGAAATTCCTCCGCCGCACTTTGCGCGTAACAAGCCGGTCCTGCCCGAGGAGTTTTTAGAGGACAAGAGGGAGGGGAGGTATTTCATACCCGTTCCACAGATCGGCGTGGATCCGGACGTCGGTTACGTCGTGGGTATGGGGGTTACCTTCTTTGACAACGGTTCGATGGATAGCCCCTTCTTCCGGATTCAGCCGTACAGGCAGATGATTGCGCTAATCGCCGCTATCAGCTCCGGTGGAATGTTGGCCATAGGCGCTAACTACGATCATCCAAATATCTTCGACAGCCCATGGCGCGTGCGCGGCAACTTTCAGATCTGGCAAAATCCGAGCAGTAAGTATTTTGGGATAGGCAACGATAGTCAGACACTAACCTTCCCTGGATCCAACATCACCTACGGCAGCTATGATGATTACAATAACGCCCTGAAGCTCGAGACGAACGGAACGTCCTATTCGCGTTACGACGAGTACAAACTAACGCAAATTGCGATCGGCGGATCGGCTGAGTACGATCTTCTGGGTGGTCTGATCAGGCCGCTCTTTGGATTTCGCGTAGCTCGCATATGGGCGACCGACTATACCGGTGACAATGTGACTTCTAGAAACGCCGCGGGCCAGAGCGTAATAGCTACTGAGCAGCCGACGCATCTTAGGGATGATTGCAACTCCGGACGCGCGATCGGATGCAGGGGCGGCTACGACGTATACGTTAAACTTGGAATTACACTCGACACCAGGAACTTCGAACCCGATCCCTCATCCGGAATACTGTTCCAGCTTACGAGTGAACTCTCACCGACCTTTCTCGGTTCGTTGGAAAACTACGGAAGGCTGGCCACGTCACTCTCCGCATACGGTAATGTATTTGAGAGGAAGGAGCAGCAGATCATCGCAGTCGCTCGTGTATTCTACTCGTGGCAGTTCGGGGATGTACCCTTCTACACGATGGATACCATGGCGTTCAACGATAGGGATCAGCTGGGACTCGGAGGCTTTGCCTCGATAAGGGGGTATAAGCAGAATCGGTTCATAGGACCTGTGACGATGCTCACCAACGCGGAGATTCGCTGGTACTTCAAAAAATTTACGGTATGGAAGCAGCGGATAAAGCTCGGTATCGCCCCCTTCATAGATGCAGGTCGTGCATTCGACAATGTGAGCGATACGACATTCAGGGGTTGGCATCTCGGCGGCGGCGGGGGGCTTCGGCTCACGTGGAACCTTTCAACCGTAATATGTTTCGATTACGCCGTATCGGCGGAGGGACAGCTCTTCTATATGAACGCGGGCCTTCCGTTTTAATCCCACTACGGGTTTTTTGTAGCAATTCGTAATTAAGTGTCCGACACTTATTTTGAATTAGCACCTGGATACCGGATTTCAGATTCCCGATTCCAGATGACCTTTTAAAATTAAGAATTAAGAGTTAAGAATTAAGAGTACAATTAAGAATTAAGAGTTAGAATATAATTTACGTAATTCTTAACTCTTCATTCAATTCTTAATTCTTAATTTTTAATTCTTAATTCTTAATTCTTAATTCTTATTTTTTATTATTCAATTGGATGTGAGATGTATCCGGCATCCGGCATCCGGCATCCGGCATCCGGGATCTGGCATCTGCAATCCAAAATCAGAAATCGTTTGAGGATATCACCAGATTACCTATATCTCCACACCGTCATGTCGGATTCGCTAGGAGTTTCCATAGTGCCGGCGACGACTATCCGCCCCGACGCATCGAACCTCAGTGCGTTTCCATGATTTTGAGAGGTTTCGGTTTCGTAAAAGAGTACAATGCCGTCCGTTCCAAATGTGGTATCGGGAGCGCCATCGGCGTAGAGCCTTATAATTAGCAGGCTGCTGTTACCTGGGCCTGATCGGCCACTAATTCCTGTGATGACGGGTCTACCCCTTGAATCTATCTTTATGTCGTGGGGCATGTCTCCGTTACCGGTGCTATAGGTATAGATACCGTCATCGTTGAATGAGGTGTCCAAAACTCCAGCCGATGTATAGCGCATGACTACGATCGAACCGGCAGTCATGCCATCGTCCATGCCTGTTGCCAATATACGATCTTCAGAGTCGAACGTGATGCCGTAGCCTATGGCAAAATTGTTATCATAGAGAACGATGCCGTCATCGCTAAACGATGTGTCGAGATCGCCTGCGTCGGTGAAGCGCCATATTACGAGTTCATTAAACCCCGATCCGTCAAGGCTCGCACCTATTACCGCGATGCCTCCCTCTGAATTAATTGCTAGATGTTGTCCCGTGTCATATCCGCCTCCGCCGGCAGCGTCGTTATGTAATACGACGCCGTCGCTTCCAAAATCCGTGTCCAGCGTTCCATCGCTCGTGTATCTCCAGAGCGCCATATCGCTGTCAGTAGTGACAGAACTTTCACCTGCTACGAGAATTTTACCGCTTGAATCTAATGCGATTCCGTTGCCGTAGTTGTCGCCGCTGTCACCCCTGTGATATGTTACAACTCCATTAGATCCGAACGTAGAATCCAAATCTCCATTTGTATCGAAACACCATATGGCCATTTTCGATTTATCGGAGGCATCCAAGCTGTTCCCTGCTACGATTATTCTGTCGGAGGAATCAATCGTGACATCCAAGCCGATATCGGTATCTCCCCCTGCCGTACCTGTGGTGGTTACAAGCCCGTCTCCACCACCAAAAGTGGTGTCGGGTGTGCCATCGGCGTTATACCTCCATAGTGCCATGTTGGTGTCGGTGCCCGATTCGATCGCTCCGGTCACTACAATTCTACCATCTGAATCGATCTCCACTCCATTGCCATAGTTGTAATCAGTTGAATATTGAAAGTAGCCATTTGGAGATAGACCCGCCGTGTCGAGTTCCCCTGTGGGATCGATCTCGGGTGTGCCGCTCGCTTCGGTCGAAGCGTCACTTTCACCGTCGGAGTTTTCGGCGGTAGCCACGTAGTAGTAAATTGTACCATCCGTTAATTCCGTATGTGTATAGGGACTTGTAACGTCCTCGATCTTCGTGCCCGCCGCTTTCGTGATGTCGATCGCCTTCGTGACACCTTCCTCCTCGCTCCAATAGATGTTATAGGATGTGGTATCCTCCGAATCTGTCCAGGAGATGATGAGTTCGCCAGCGACATCGCCGATTACAACGGTCAGATCGGTTGGTGCACTCGGAGCATCTTCTCCGCTATCACCACCTCCTCCACCGCAATTCGCCATAGCAATCGATAACGTTAGAAGCAGACACGCTACATATATTCTATTCTTCATAGATTCCTCCTTAGGATTCGAAGAATCTACCACATTGTTTGGCCTACTTCCAGATAACAAAGTGGGGATTTATCCACTATTAACGACTGTTAACCGTTGTTAACCGATTTTACTCAATTTGCTTCGTAAAAGGATAGTTTTAAGGACGACCTGTCCCCAATCTAGGAAAGATCTTATGTTCAGCTACATCCATAAAGGTATCTAAGACAGTTTTCATTTCATCTTCTTTACTGCTTCTATCCAAGAGCATTGAATATGCAAATGATTTTGCTAAGAAAATATAGATATCATCTTCTATTTTTTTATATT
>CAYWIG010000194.1:0-4662 GCA_964458295.1 uncultured Myxococcales bacterium | reverse complement strand
CGGCCAACTCTACATCGCCCCCCGTGCAGTTGGTCATATCCGCTCCCTCCAGCATTTCAATTTCGCAATCGAGCTCGGATACAAATGAAGAGTAGCCGGAGTAATCGATCGTGGAGATCTCCTCACCCATCTGACAATCCCACGGATCGTCGATCGATGGAAGGGTTGCGGTGCGCGATGGCAGGGCTTGACTCGAAATGTCGCTTACAAAACTCACGGGATCTATGGCGACAAAATCCAGTGGCAACCATGAGTCGATCGCCGGATCTGCATTAACATCATCGTTGACGTCACCTAGCCCCGCGGAAAATCTGCTCGCTCCGCTTCCGCCCATGAATTTCGTATATGTTGACGCCGCCGTTCTGGTACCGCCGGAATTCTTTTCTGAAAAGATTCCGCTCAACACACTGAATGGGCTGTCAGCATTAGCGGTGTTATTCGTAAGCGTTCCCTCGTACCTTAGGAAGCAGGTGTCGTCGTCTTCGGTAAGTGAGGTGCCGCTAGCACCTGAACAGAGAGCCGCGTCCGTCTCATTTACGATGTGGTCGATGAAACTATAGTCTTCGACGCCAGCTACGGAGGTATCCAACGTTACCGATGTATATGTATCAGAATTCTCACCGGCACCTTCATCTACAATCGCAGTTCCAGAGATGATGTAGCCATCCCCGCTCTCCTGTGCGGTAATTCTGACGTTTTCCTCGGCGCTGTCGTCATGACAGAGACTGATCTGAACTACACCACCGGTATCCGTAATGCGCGTAGATACGGAATTCTCCGGCGTTCCCATGTTCAAATAGAGGGTTTCATCCTCATCAAGGACGATGACTCCAGCGTCGACTGCCGCCTTATAGAGACACTGCATATGTTGCGCTATCGATGAGTGCAGCTTCACGTTCTTCCTCACAGCCCATGCCAGACAGCCACCTACGGTCTGCTCCCCGACCGCGCTAGCCTCTGATTTTGATAATCCCATTTGTGAGATGGAGGCGTCGACCGCCTGCGAATTGAGTTCAATCCTTAGACTCGGGGAGGCGCTTATGGTTTCACTTCCGCTACCCTCAACATCATCGGTAGTTGAGGAGTCGCCGGAGCCCGATGATGAACACGCTGCAGCTGTAATGATAAATAGAAAGGAAAAGATAAACAGGATTGTTTTACGCATGTGATACCCCCTTTTTTATTTTGTGACATTTAATCAATAGGGCAATGATATCATTTCTCATATGCCGATACAATTTCTATTAAACCCGTCTTCCAGAGTGTTTTTTTATTCATTTTCAGGCTGTTTTGGTCGGAAGGGATTCAGTTATCGATGGTGTCTAGGCACCCCACCAACCGAAACCACATGGTAACGGAGCAATTTTGGCCAGTTTAGACAGAGCAGCTGAGCCTTTTTGCGTTGTGGTTTTTTCATAAAGGCAATATGAATGACTCATAAATAGACCTTAAGGCTATGATCAAACCAAAAGAAATTATAAAAACATTAATAACATCGGTTGTCGTATTGATCGTTCTTTTCCAGTTCACCTCGAATTCTAATGCTTTGAATCTATCCAAAAACCTTACAGTTTCAAAGGGCGTCAAAGGAAAGGTCTCTTTTTTAGCGGTTCAACAGAACCTGATAGATGCCGTAAACGACAAACAGAAAAATAAGAATATCGACAATTCCATCAGCATTATCAAAAATTTTCCAGGATATGATCTCTATATTCTCCCTGAACTTTCGGTGACGGGCTATTCTGATGAAACCTTTCATGAACTGGACAGACTCGCTGAGCCACCAAACGACACCAGTAAAACATTTGAGCGGTTCTCTGAAATCGCGAAAGAGATTAGGGCGTATATCATATTCAGCATCCCCACCTATTACACCAGCGACAAGGACAGCAAGAGGAGGTATCATATTTCGGCCTTTGTCGTATCTCCAAATGGCAAGCTGGCTTCCGTATACAATAAAAATTATTTATTCACCATCGAACAGAAGTACTTTACCCAAGGCTGGAGGGACGATGTAAAGAATCCACTATCCATCATCGATATCAACGGCGTTAAACTCGGACTCACCATATGTTACGATATGCGATACCCGGAGCTGTGGCGAGAGATGAGTGTGAAACATGGAGTTGTTGGTTATTTACAAATCCTATATTCGGAAAAGGATTTTTCATTCCCCAGCTGGCATACGATCGTCAAGGCAAGAGCGGTTGAAAATCAAGCCTACGTTTTATCCTTAAACAGATCAGGGAGCAAGTACGGTAGTAGCATCTTCATACAGCCTGGAACACCCGACGTGGATGATTATATTTTGGTGCCAAACTTCCAGATGCTAAACAACGAAGAGGGCGTCATCGGCGGGGTAATGGATAAAAACACTATAGATAGAATTAGAATGAAATCGACGATCCTAAATGATGGAAGATCCATCTTCCATAAAAATAAAACTCTAAAATAGCGTTTCAACCTTAAGGACACCCTACGATCGATACTGAACCCCCATACGGATCGGTATCGGGATATATATTACCTGTCCAGATCATTCCATAAGGATCTACTGCAATGCCATACGCATATTTACCAACTTCTACATACGGTTTTTCCTCGAGAGTCTCCAAATCAAACACTCCTACCGCACCATCGCGATCCGGGAGATAGATGCTAGCCCATATGTACTTACCGTATTGATCGATGGCGAGGTTATGCGGCTGTCCATATGAGAATTCAACCCTATCTATCACGATCTCATCCATTGACGAAATTTTATCTATAAAGAATCCATGCGTAGTGCCACATGCTACATAAACGTTACCGCTTGCGTCCGCTACAAATCCTCTCGGATGCTCCGATATTCCAATTTCAGCAACTATTTCATTTGTATCCGTATCTATCTTTGTAGCAAAACCGAGTGTGTATTCAGCATGAGCTCCAACCCCATACCATTGTCCAACCCAAAGGTAGCCATAAGCATCGACTGCCATACTGTTTGGCTCGGAAAAACATTCTGCATCGGGTTCCACCTCTATGGAAACTGGACCATAGACTATCTCACGACTGTCGGGATCGATTTTCCATAAATCAGTCAGTTGACTCAAAACCCAGATGTAACCGTTCAAGTCTGTAGTTATTGAATTTAGATTTCTAGACCCTCCCCATTGATTCACGACGAAGGCATCATCAATGAGCACAAGCGATTCCCCGTCTATCTGAAGTATCGTGAGTGTCCCATCATTGTTCATCACCCAGATCTCATCATTATTCGCAATTGTGAAATCACCCGGTTGATAGCCAGCGGCATGAGAGTCGAGAACCTCATATGTCGATGAATCCATCAGATATACCATACCGCTATCGCTTCCGATGCCGGAAGTGACAATGACCATAAAATCTCCAACCCTATGGATCGACAGCGGACTATCCAGATCCGGTATTGGAGGCGTGCTTTCACTGGTCAGTGTCTTCAGTTCAACCATATCAGCAAGCGAACAGAGCTTAACCTCGACATCGTCCACGTCGCTTCCGCCGACCGTTCCGCTGTTATTGCTAAGATTGTAAAATTTATCGTTCGGCACATTTGAGACGGTCACATCATACAAGCTTCCATCGGCCATCTGTGTTCCAAATACAAACGAACCATTCGCGGCAAGTTCCAAATCGTTATCGAGATTGAGCTGCAAAGTTGCGGCTTCCCCAGAGCTCAGACCGGAGAGCGAACCGCCGATGGAATATGCATCCCCACTACACACTAAACTCACATCCGTGATATTCTCACCGCGTATATACCCCTCCTTATCACCCAACGAACAAGTCTTCGAAGCTGGCGATTCCAGGATGTTTACTTCGTAGCTGCTGCCGGCCGCTAATGAAGTTGAAAAAGTAAAAGTGCCGTTCTCTGAAACCGTTAAATCATCTTCAAGGTTGTTTTGTAGGGTGACCGCCTCTCCCGCACCAAGACCCGCTGCATCACCACCAACCGTATAGCCGTTAGAGCTGCAGGCAATCCTAATATCGGTTACGCTGAAACTGGAGATAACTCCGCTGCCATTATTTACAGTGCATACCTTTCCATCCGGTTGTGTTGTGATCGTCACATCGTAGGAGCTGCCGTTGGAATAATATGATCCGAAGACGAATTCCGAATCCTGCGCGATTGTAAGATCGTCCTTCGAATTATTTTGAAGAACGATGCGTTCACCTTGATCCAACCCAAAAACAACGCCACCAACGGTAAAGGGGTTGCCGTTACAGGATAGAAGCGCGACTGTTAGCAATAAGATATTTATAAAATGGATTTTTTTTGAGATCTTCATGGCCGGATACTACAAGTACTTTCTAAATATTTCAACAAGATACCACGATTATACGTATAAAAATAGTGTCAACCTATTGACGATCATCTCTCATAAACATCTCTATACCCTACGAACACTGCGTTCGTAACTTGGAAAAACGAATTTCGTCAACTTCGCCAGTCCCCACTCAAAACTGTATTTAGAATTTTTCTTCTCCCAGAGATGTAGCAGAATTTCCAGAAAGACCACTGCGGCGAATCCAAAGATTAACGCTGAAGCCGCCCCGAAGAACGGTTCGAACTTCCTTCCTCCTGAAACGAGGGCATAAATCCTAAGCGGCCATCCGATCAGCATGTAGTGGAGAAAATAGAAG
>CAYWIG010000193.1:0-4676 GCA_964458295.1 uncultured Myxococcales bacterium | reverse complement strand
CATTGCCGGGTGGATTTTTACCCATTTGGCCAAAATTCTAGAATTCTCCACAAAAATACCCATTAAAAACAGCTGGTTAGGTTGTCCCTTCAAATCCACTCTGGAACACTTTATGCGCGGATTACGGAGGGAATTAAGATAGGGGGGTTATATGAGAAACGTAAAGATATTCTGTTTGATATTCATCACATCGCTGATTGCAGCTGGATGTAGCGGGGGAGGTGGATCGTCATCGTCATCCGGTGAGACTCAGATCACGAGCATCGCCGATCTGCCGGCGGTGACAGGCCAAGTGCTGGATGGAAGTTCCGCATCTGCACAGATTATGAAATCACTCGGTATAAAGTTTGGAGAGAGCGATACGGGGTTGCGTCTCGGAACTATAGAGTCCGATGATTTTGGTGGGGGAAATAGTGTGGCAGCCTGTACGGCATATAATACGGCGACGGAGGCCATCGAAAACGCTGGGCGGAGCGATCAGGCTCTGTGTTATATCAAAAGCGGTGTTGAGGCTGCGGCTGAAGCTGCCGGTGTAGATATCTATGATGGAGAGGATGAAGTGTATCACACCTTCGGCCTCTGTTTCGGTCATATCATAGATGACGTGTGCGTGGAGTCGGATATATTCGGAGATGGTCATGTGGGCGAAGGTCCTAAGAGGATCAAGATGAAGATCGCGAAGAATGAGGCTGGCGCTATAGAGCTGTTCGAGATGTACGTCTGCAACGATGACGACGAAGGCGAGCTGTATTTGAGGGATACGCAGGTTTTGGAAGTGTCAGGAAATGACCTTACGGTGACGGCGATCGGTAAAGACATAAATGATAACGGTCAGACCGATTGGAATCATGTAAGCATAATCGCAAAGCTCGATGAGGGAGGTAACTACATCGATTATTTTATGGGTGAGGCGACGCCGAAGATAATCAGCTTCCAAAGCATTCGACCTGAAAATGAGGAGGAGGAGTCCTGGAGCGATATACAGTTTGATCAGTATTCAAGCAGTGCTACCTTAAATGGAGCAAGTGGCGGCGTGAGAATCAATAATGAAGAGAGCTGTACCTTTCAGGAGATCATGTATGGAGAGATGGTCTTTGCAGATTTCAATGAGATCGGCGCCGATCCGTATCTGCTAACCTTACTGGAAGTTGGCGATGGCGTTATGAAGGGGGAGATGATCGATAGCTGTAATACCCAAGAGCTGCCGTGGGGATCGCCCGAGGCGTGGTTGGGCGCGACCGCTGTCGCTTTGGACGAAGTTAATGATTCGGACTATTATACGGATGAATTCGTAGCGGCAGAGCTTGTCGACGATGCGACAAAGCCCACCATAAGCTTTCCGGATGGATCTTGGGATTGTGGTAGTGTTGAGGATGAGGAATTTGTCATCGACTTTGGTGCACAGGTGGACGCCGGTACGAATATCGAGGATATGTGTGGTCACTACAACATAGGTCACGATGATATCAACTGCTCGGGCTGCACGATGGATTCAGATTGTGGCGAGGGGCAGTTTTGCTTTTACGGAGTTTGCTTAACATTAGAGGGTAATGAGGTCGGTATAGATGCGAACAGCGATTGTAGTGAGAGTGGCTGCGGTGGCGAAGCGGAGGCGTGTCTAAGTTATTTCTATCCGACATGTCAGAGCATGTGTTGGGATATTGAGACGGGATCTACGAAGGCAGAGGAGCTTGCAGGTTTGTCAATCATGGATGAGGAGGCGTGTAGCGAAAATTCCGGGGGTACCTGGGCTGAAGCGGCTCCTGGTCAGTACGTATGTCAACCCAACGATACCGTTATGTGCGAAGCTGAAGAGTAGACAGTTGTTGAATTGTTTAGTTGAAAAAGGCGGCCACTTCGGTCGCCTTTTTTTTCAGTTAATGACAATAAGTACTAGGTACTTATTGTCATCTGATCTTCTCAATTATCATTGACTTTCCGGGGCTTCAGATAGTATACACCCCGCGCTTCAAGATGATGCGTCTGACGGATTAACTTCTTGTTTTTTCATCATAAATGGTCTCAATCGGTGTTCCAATTAGGGCGTATTCTCTATAAACCGTAGAAAACAACTAACCTACTGAAATTAGGAGGTTTTTCATGGCAAGGAAGATGGTTCCACACAGCGGTAATAGCGCGGTTTCTCACATAGCCCACGCGGTAAATGAGGTGATCGCGATCTATCCGATCACCCCCTCATCCGACATGGGTGAGATCGCCGACGAGAAGTCGGCCGGCGGTGAGAGGAATATCTGGGGTACGATTCCTATCGTCACAGAGATGCAGTCCGAGGGTGGTGCCGCTGGCGCATGCCACGGATCGCTAACGACCGGTGCACTCACGACGACATTTACGGCATCACAGGGTTTGCTCCTTATGATTCCCGACATGTTCAAGATTGCAGGCGAACATTGTTCTGCCGTCTTTCACGTTTCGGCAAGGGCTGTTGCTACGCATGCGCTTTCGATCTTTGGCGATCACTCCGATGTTATGGCCGCGCGTTCGACCGGTTGGGGGTTTCTCTCATCGGCGAGCATTCAGGAGGCGATGGACTTCGCGCTCATCGCTCAAGCTTCGACGCTCGAGGCTCGCGTTCCGTTTATCCATTTCTTCGAGGGATTTAGAATTTCGCACGAGATTCAGAAGATCGAGGAGCTAACCTCCGATGACATGCGTCATATGATAAACGATGATCTCGTTCATGCACATCGTGCGCGTGCACTAAATCCCGACAAACCTACGATTCGCGGAACATCTCAGAACCCGGATGTCTTCTTCACATGCCGTGAAGCGGGAAATAAATATTATGCCGCATGCGCCGATATCGTTCAAAAGAACATGGACAAGTTCGCAATACTCACCGGTCGTCAGTATAAACTTTATGATTACTACGGCGCACCGGATGCTGATCGCGTGATCATCATCATGGGTTCCGGTGGAGAGACGGCGCAGGAAACTGCAAAGTTTCTGAACGAGAAGGGCGAGAAGTTGGGCGTCATGCAGGTTCGCCTCTATCGCCCGTTCGACGTGAAGTCGTTTGCGATGGCGCTACCGAAGACCGTAAAGGCGATTGCAGTTCTCGATCGCACGAAGGAACCAGGCGCTATCGGCGAACCGCTCTATACGGATGTAAGAACGGCGGTCGGTGAGGCGATGCAGGAGCGTTGGTTCGATCACTATCCGAAGATCGTTGGATCTCGTTATGGTTTGGGCTCCGCTGAGTTTAGCCCCGCGATGGTGAAGGCGGTATACGATAACCTCAAGCTCGATCATCCGAAGAACCACTGCGCTGTAGGTCCGATGGATGACGTGATGGGTCTTAGCTTGGGCTATGATGCATCATTTACGACGGAGGATAAAGTCTATCAGGCGATGTTCTTTGGCCTCGGTGCCGATGGAACGGTCGGTGCGAATAAGAACTCGATCAAGATTATCGGCGAGGAGACCGATAACTATGCGCAAGGGTACTTCGTATACGATTCGAAGAAGGCCGGTGCGATCACGGTTTCCCATCTTCGCTTCGGCAAGGATCTGATTCAGAAACCATATCTCATCGATACGGCGGACTTCGTAGCGTGTCACAACTTTTCATTCCTCGAGAAATACGACGTTCTTCGTCAGATCAAGGAGGGTGGAACGTTCCTCCTCACGTCGATCTACAACAAGGATGAGGTCTGGGACAAACTTCCTGAGCTCGTGCAGAAGGAGATCATGGAGAAGAAGCTCAGGTTCTACGTCATCGATGCAATAGATATCGCGGAGGGCTTAGGTCTTGGCGCGCGCATCAATATCATCATGCAGACTGCGTTCTTTAAAATATCGCAGGTTATCGACGAGAAGGTTGCGGTCGATGCGATCAAGGGCGCCGTTAAGAAGACATATGGGAAGAAAGGCGACAAGATTGTCGATATGAACAACGCGGCGGTCGATAAGGCGCTCGAGCATATCGAAGAGGTTGCGATTCCGGGTACGACTGATGGCAAGAGGATGCCGCTGACCGTTCCGTACGACGCTCCCGATTTCGTCAAGAACACTACTGCGAAGCTCATGAGGGGCGAGGGTGAATGCGTCACGGTATCGGAGGTTCCAGATGATGGAACGTGGCCCGTCGGTACGACGCAGTACGAGAAGCGCAATATTGCAGTTAATATTCCGGTATGGAATTCGGAGAGCTGCGTGCAGTGCGGTAAGTGCGTGATGGTATGTCCACACGCTGCGATCCGTTCGAAGATCTATCCTGAATCACTTCTTAAAGATGCACCTGAAACATTCAAGCATGCTGCACCAAAACCTGCTAAGGGTTTGGACGGTCATGTGTACACGCTTCAGGTGGCACCTGAGGATTGTACCGGTTGCGAAACGTGCGTTGAGAACTGTCCTGCGAAGGCGAAGGAAGCGATCAAGATGCAGCCTCAGCCGCAGCTTCGCGACAAGGAACGTGAGAATTATGATTTCTTCCTGAACAAGATTCCGGATCCGAATCCTGAACTCTACAATCGCAACACGATGAAGGGCGTTCAGTACGTAAAACCTCTCTTCGAGTACTCCGGCGCTTGTGCTGGATGTGGCGAGACCGCTTACGTGAAGATGCTTACGCAGCTCTTCGGCGATCGTGCGATCATTGCCAATGCTACAGGGTGTTCGTCGATCTACGGTGGAAACCTTCCGACCACACC
>CAYWIG010000192.1:0-4682 GCA_964458295.1 uncultured Myxococcales bacterium | reverse complement strand
CCTTTCTACGACAGGCCCTGAAGTCGTGGTTATGCTAACCTGTAGTTCGGAGGCTATGATGTGTGCTAGTGTGGTCTTTCCGAGTCCCGGGGGGCCTGAGAAGAGTACGTGATCGAGATGCTCTCCACGCTGACGAGCAGCCTTGATGAAGAGGGAGAGGCGGTCCTTCACTTTCTTCTGGCCGATATAATCGTCTAGGATTTTCGGGCGAAGGCTTACATCCATTCTCTTTTCATCATCGAATGATCGTCCAGGATCGAGCGCTGCGTTTTCACGTTCGGTCATAGTCTATTTAGCTCCTTGAGTGCCGATCTGATAACCTCCTCAATTCGCATACTGTCTGAGATTTCTATCTTGATCAAGGCCTTTTCAGCGATTTGACGCTTGTATCCGAGATTGATCAGCGCGGATACAACATCCTCCTGGATGTCATCGATAGCTGTAGGAAGCTGCTTGCCGGTAGATATAAAATCTTTACCGATGCGGTCCTTGAGTTCCACGATTATCCTGTCAGCTGTTTTCTTACCGACACCCGGTATCATGGATAGACGATTGTGATCACCACCCCCGATCGCTTGCACGAGAACTTCAGCTGGGAGGCCAGAGAGTATCGCTATCGCCATCTTAGGCCCAACTCCGGAAATCGAAATGAGTTTCTGAAAAAGAAATTTTTCATCCGGTGTGGAAAATCCAAAGAGCTGGAGGATGTCCTCCCTTACGTAAGTATGAATGTCGAGGCTTATCTCCTGATTTAAATCCGGAAGCATGCCGAATGTAGTCAGGGATGTGTGGACGCAGTAGCCAACCCCACCAACATCCACGATGCAATGGTCGGGTAATTTTGTAGTGAGTGTTCCTGTGAGTCTGGATATCATCTGTTTACCTTTTTGCTTATCTTGCAGCTTCCTCGAAGCTTGGATTGGAATGCGGATGTGTTACAGTGGCAAATCGCCACCGCGAGTGCATCCGATGCATCCTCAAATGCCACTTCAGGCAGGCCTAGCATTATCTTGACCATATGCTGAATCTGGTTCTTCGTCGCCCTGCCCGTACCGACGATAGCCTGTTTTACCTCGGAGGGTGAATATTCTTCGACTTCAATATCAGCTAGGGATGCTGCGACCATGGCCGTTCCTCGCGCATGTCCGAGGAGAAGCGAACTCCTGACATTTTTTGCTACGAATACGTTCTCAATTGCGACGACGTCCGGCTTATGAGTATCGATTAAGTCAGCCAATTCATCGAAGATCTTCTTCAATCTTTGTGAGAAGGGGAGCTTTCGATCAGGCTGTATGCCACCGTTATCGATGTGGGATAAACCGTTGCCTGTATTTTCTACAATGCCGTATCCCGTTATTCTGCTGCCTGGATCGATTCCTAGAACTTTCATGGTAAGTGGTAAGTCGTAAGCGGTAAGTCATAAGTCGAGTTGTTTCTCCTTACGACTTACAACTTACTACTTACGACTTTGTCAGACCAACTCTTCCATCGTCTTTGCGTCGATATCAAAATTTGCAAAAACATTTTGCACATCGTCATGATCCTCGAGTTCGTCCATCAGCTTGAGCATCTTTTCCGCATCACCACCGGCTAGCTTGACGGTGTTCTGAGGCACCATGCTTAGATCGGCTTCAACGTATTTTAGATTGCTATCATCGCATGCCTTCTTCACAGTTTCGAAGGCTGTGGGTGAGGTAACGACGGTAAAGATACCCTCATCATCCTTGATGTCGTCTGCGCCGGCTTCTAATGTAATATTCATAAGGGTTTCCTCATCGACGCCCTTATCAAATGTGAGGACTCCCTGCTTGGTGAACATCCATGCGACACAACCCGCTTCGCCGAGATTTCCATTCTTCTTTGAGAAGAGATGTCTCATCTCAGCGACAGTCCTGTTTCTGTTGTCCGTCATCGTCTCGACGAGAACGGCGACACCACCCGGTCCATACCCCTCGAAGGTTACTTCTTCATAGCTGACCCCTTCAAGCTCGCCCGTACCCCTTTTAATTGCCCGCGTGACGTTGTCATTGGGCATATTGGCCGAACGCGCCTTGTCGAGAACGGTGCGAAGCCTGGGGTTGCTATCCGGATCACCGCCCCCGAGCCGTGCGGCGATTGTGATCTCCTTGATGAGTTTCGAGAAGAGTTTGCCCCTTTTCGCATCGGCAGCCCCCTTTTTGTGTTTGATTGTTGACCATTTATTGTGACCTGACATCGGTGTCTTCCTCCGTGTTCATAATGACAATAATATCTACACAGCAGGCCGACCATATCAGAAAATGGTTTGGATTGTAAAGCGATATGGATCGCCTCAGGTGGCTACAGATTTGGACTCGCGAGGGATTACTTGGCGTAGTTGTTGAATTCTTCAAGACTTATTGCTCTTCGCTTCGCCTCGCTCTTTTCAACTATACCATCCCTAACGAGGGCGGCTAGGGATTGATCCATCATCAGCATGCCTGAATGATCCTGTCCCATCTGCATCTGAGCTGCTATCTGATGGGTCTTTCCCTCGCGGATCAGATTTCTGATTCCTGAGGTAGGAAATAGAATTTCCATCGCGAGGGTTCTTCCTCCACTTTTCTTTGGAAGGAGCTGTTGGGAGATAACCCCCTCCAGGATAAAAGATAGCTGGGTACGGACTTGAGGTTGATGATGAGGTGGAAAGACATCGATGATCCTATCCACCGTCTGTACGGCATTGTTCGTATGTAGCGTGGCGAGGACGAGATGGCCCGTTTTAGCAACGGTGATGGCGCTCTGAATTGTTTCGAGATCCCTCATCTCGCCGATCAGAACGACATCGGGATCCTGACGAAGAATATATTTCAGCGCCTTGGAAAATGATATCGTATCCGATCCCACTTCTCGTTGATTGATGACGGATTTATCTTGGGGAAACATATATTCGACAGGATCCTCAATCGTGATGATATGTTCGCTCTTTGTCTTGTTGATCCTGTTGATCAGAGATGCGAGCGTCGTCGATTTTCCACTTCCGGTTTGACCAGTTACGAGTATCAGTCCTCGTGGCCTTTCGATGAGATCTATGATGCTGGATGGAATACCCAACTCCTCAGGTTCCGGTATATTGATCGATATCGGTCTGAACGCTCCGCAAACCGATCCCATAGCCCAAAAGATATTTGCGCGGAACCTGGATATGCCTTCAATTTGAAAGGACAAATCTATCGAGCGTTCCGATTCAAATTGCATCACCTGTTCCTGGTTGAGGCACTGATAGCATAGGTTCTTCGTATCGTCAGGTGAGAGCGTCGGGTCATCGGTTGGCTGCAAAGTACCATCAATTCTGACTTCAGGGGGTAGGTTTGCATTTAAATGAATATCGCTAGCATCCTTCTTAACGGCGTCCTTTAGAATATCGTTTAGGGTCTTTGTCATTTTACCATCTCCTTTTATATATGAAGGATATCAAATCTATTTTTTGATTCCAGTCATTTTTTTGCGATCCAGTTCGCCTTTCTTTCTCATCTCTTCGATGAGCGGATTAATTTTTAGCTCAAATCTATTAATCAGGTCGCGGTATTTCGGGATATTCCTGAGGTAGATTAAACCATGCTGATTGGCAAATATAAGTTTCCAATCAGGATTGTCCCAGAAATATTTATGCATGTGACGAAGTGACCACGCGTGGGATGAATTAAACAGTAGATAATCAAAGTTATATTTTGCGTCCAGCGCCACAAAATTTCTAGGCTGTCTGCATGCATCGATGCTTTCAAGGAAGAACTCATCTCCGTAGATCGGAGTCCTGCCGTCGATGAATACTCTGTCGCGTGGCCAACGTCTGAAGATGAAATATGAACCAATTCCGAGATCATTGAATACCCTGCCGTGAATATCATACGCTTCCAGGAAGTCGACTGCAGCGGGATTGAACTGATAGACAGTTCCAAATCCTGGTTCTCCCGCCAAACCACCCCTGACAGTTGAAGGGATACCATGTCTCAATGCAAGTATCGAAAACAGTCCTATGATGGCGATGTTTCCCCAGCTGTGGAGGTATCCAGCATTTGGAGTGAGTGGAATTTTGTGAGCGAGCGTCTTTAAATTGAAAAAAACTATAGGTAAGTTTGCGATTACAAAGTGGGCTGCAAACCTTCTGCCCTTCAACAACATCAGGGATGTTATAATTGTGAGGAGAAGGTGTGATACGCGCACTGACTTTCTATTGATAAAATATGATATCAATGTCACGACGAGTATCATTCGTGTAAGTATTTGAGAGGTCAAACCATCCAGCCTCGGATCCAAAAAGGATAACCATTCCTGGGTGTATCTCAAAATAGAACCCATCCCAAAATGGCTGAAAGGAAATGTGAACGTTTCGAGCCCATGTGGGGTGAGGGCGCAGGCCGCCGCGCATAGGACGCATATGGTCCATAGATGATAAATTCTACGCGTGTTTATTGCTTTGGGAACACCACTCCCCCACTTTTTGGAAAACAGAGTCTGAATGGTTGTACCTAATGCGAATGCCAAAACCAGTTGTGGCGACAGAAGGCCACCCGCATGAAGGTTTATCCATAATAGGGTGAGAAGAGGGAGCTCCCATAGATTACTCTTCTCATCGTTTTCGTAACGATGGAGCTGCATGATGAAGTATGACAGAAACATGAGCGTGAAGAGGAAGGGCCGCATCAAGTTACTATCATCGATTG
>CAYWIG010000191.1:0-4689 GCA_964458295.1 uncultured Myxococcales bacterium | reverse complement strand
GTTAGGCGCCATTCGATGTGCCAACAATATAGCACTTGCCGCTGCAAGATTGGTTACGTACTGATAGTGATTATAAAAAACTGACCTTTCTTCCAATTCCAAAAGTGTTTCAAAGTATGGATGATCCGGCATAAGAATTTTCTGAGCTTCGCTGAGTTCATCGAAAGTAATTTTCTTAGATCCCAGAAAACCTATGTTCACGACATCTGCTCCAAGGGCCAAGGCATAAAGCTGATGCCCGCCACAAACCATCAACATGGGATCCGCCAACTCCCTTATCATAGCCAGTAAATGCCTGAATCTATTTTCAAAGAGAGGTCTGGGCTCGTCATTGAATGGAATTGACCTTCCTGAAAATGTCCATATCGTTTTCCCCGGGTCATGGACAACAGAAGGATCTACCCTGGTATAATGTACCCGCCTTACTTCTCTGGAATCTCCTAAAATACCCTGCAACATGTATTGTGGCCAATGGGCATAACAGTGCCACCTTGGATTGTCGATCAGGTCAATCAGAATAATTTCCGGAGGATCTGCTCTCAAGGCCTCAATCTTCTCCCTTGTAGAGTCGGGCAGTATGAATCGGGGGATTTCCGTCTTTAATTCCTCGAAGGGTCTTAAATCAACATGAGAGGGTTTGTGGTCGAAGGCAAAAGTTCTTAATGTTCCAGCAAGCCCCCTGGTTTGCTGAGCGGCCTCTCGGAATTGGCCCTCACCAATGCTTAATAAGATGTTTTGTCCATATCTGCCAAACTCCTCACGAGGATGAATGCCAGCAGTGAAAACATCGGTTAGAATAGACCTCACAGCCGCCTTGCCTTCAAGGGCAGTAATAGAGCTCAGATTGAGATGGGAAAGCCTGGCAGCTGCATGCTCTATCACTCCAATTTGTGCCGATGTAAATAAAGTCAGACCCATGTCCAGGTGAAACTCCCTTCGGCTTCCTATCGGTAACTTCTAAAGAAAGTTGCTAAGAATCCGGAATTTACAGAAATATACACGTTGATTGAAACCATGGTCCACGAAGCAATTTAAGGCCATAATCCACGGAACAATTTTATTTCATATACAACATTAAAGCTTTAGCATTTGCTCCGTCTCTGAAGGTCATTATTTGCTTCGTGGAATGTGGTTTACGTGGAATGTGGTTTAAATCGAATCGCCAAGTCGTCAAAAAACTGACGTTTTTTTCAATGTGGTGGGTGTTTTTTGCCACATCAAAACGCTATTTTCATAGCATGTTCATAAATATGTTCAATTATAACGATAAGTTGCTGATGTAATAATCCCGCCCATCGATGGTACGCCGATTGCATGATTAATGCCTCGTGAAGAACTGCAAATGCAAATTGCTGATATTGGCGATAGCGGCATTATGCGTATCGTGCGTCAGCGGCTCAACTCCCGTTCCGCCGACGGATATACCATCGACTATCGAGTACGTGGGCGAGTCGACTAGCGCACAATATCTCGGCGTCGAGACGATGAAATCGCTGAATTTCGCCGTAAAGGATGCAGACGGAGACCTCATATCACCCGACCTCGTGACTGCAGCGCTCCTGGACATCGATGGAAATTCCGTGAGTGGCGAGGAGTACGGTGACATATCAATATCCGACGATGGACAATACGTCCAATTCACAGCTCCTGAAAGCTTCTTCAGCTTCGAGTCGCAGGAGTATATCACATTCGATCTCGGCACATCCGCGAACGTGAGTGCAATGTCATCGAAAGCGTCAACGGACGATGAATTTACGTTCAGGATAGCCGTCAGCGCTGGAGTAGATCAGATATCGGGTTTAGTCGAGGCGTCGGATCTCTATAGTTATAAAAATTTCGATATGTCCGGTACCAATCCATATGGCGCACCGAGAATAACGGTTGGCGAAGACGGTAACTTCTACGTGCTTATGAAAAACTTGAGATATGAAGGTGGAAGTTGGTTCGCGGATGATGATCTCGTGCTCATGAAGGCCTATTTATCTAACGAGAGCGACTCAGATGCACAGGTTTTGCAGAGAGGAGACCTCTTAAAGGTTGTAGATAACGGTGCTTTTAGAACACCCTACAACATCGGCGAATACTCCATAGCGGTACTCGATGAAAACACCTATGCTGTAACTTATTCCTACATCGATTATTCGGATCTGGAAAACAAAAACAGCGCGCTCGAGCTTGTGTTGACTTCCGACGGCGGTGAGAGCTGGTCCGATCCCCTTCAATTACGCAGTTCAAATGATATCAAATTTTCCGATTCCGACAGCGCCTATGACAGCGAAGGTCGTCTACACATAACCTACATAACAGATCTTTTTGATGCTGATGTTTATTACCTCAATTGCTTTGATGGCACATGCAGCGACGCTTTAAAACTCAACACGGGGGATGAAACGGCAAGCAATGTCTTTTCAAGTTCAAAACCCAGAATACTGATCAACGATGACGGAGGTGACACAGTTACGATATACGCAGCCTGGTTCCACTTCATCGATGCACAAGGTGCGGGTTACACCAAGTTTAACAAAATTGAATATGACCGAAACGGTCAAACTGCGACGCTCGTCAATTCACTTGATGTCCAAAGCTTTGCGGAGGGTCTAGCATACAGTCAGTACATGACGCTGGATGGAAACGGAGTTCCCATAGTCGCGTGGGTCGAGGCGGAGGGCCCGATAAATGACCCACTCGCCTTCTACTTAAAAATGGCACGCTATGAGGATGGCGCGATGACGGCTGTCACCGCTATCGAGGAGTATACTCCCGACGCAGAGGAACTTCCCGCAAAGATATATGTAAATTGCGATTACTCAAACAACGTTCACATTATTTCGTTTAATGCAGACGGTGAAAGCGCAACGCTTGGAGTTGGGTCATACTACGACGTCGCCACATATGACACGGAGACATCGACCTATTCGCTGCTGGATACCATATTCGGATCTCCAGCGCCTGCCGTCATTGAAACCTACGATCCGCCGGAAGACTTTTTTAGGTCAGACGCCGCAAACGATTCAGCGGGACGCTCATTCATCTCTCATTTCAATGCCGACTCCGGCACAATCAACCTGATTATAGGAACAATCTGGAAATAAAACACCCAGTCATCTATTTCCGCCTCTTGCGTGTAAACGTAAAATTTGGATTTTAGACATCACTCACAGCCGGGTGATCGGGCCTTATGAATTCGCGGTCGCGAAGGATCCTCGCGTAGTTTTTCACCATCCTGTTGTGACGAACATCGTTCGAACGGTAGGGCAGTTCTCCGTTATCATAGACGTACTGGACGAATGTCGCCACAGCCTCCATGTTATTCGTAGCGCCATATGGATCGGCATGACCCTCTCCGGGGCCCAGGGGCGAAGTCGATTTCCAGAAGAGAGAGGCATCGATCGGCCAGCTCGTCGATACAGTCCTAGAGGCAAACCTGTCATACAGGGCTAGTCTGTAATCGTGCGCAGCATCGCTTACATCCCTCATAGCGGCTTCGACCCTTTCCTTTTTGGCAGCGTCCCGACATCGCGAAGTCTTTTTCATAATGCTTCCCTTGAAGATCGGGCGCTTTCTGTCCCCTCCCTCGTAGAATGTGTCGAACCAGAACGGATCTTTGCCGCTCTCACCGAATACTTCAGTGGCAATTCTCTCAAAATCCCTCTCCGCTGCCTCGAGCTTTTTGCCAGCAGCCTCGACATCCTCAAAATCAGAATCGTGCGTGTAGGCCTGATTCACATGGTTCCATCTGTAATCGAAGCTCCCCTCGCGCACAGACTTCCATCTCTCGTATAGACCGACGAGCTTCTCGTCATAGACCTCACCGCGCTCCCTCTTCGCAAGGTTGTCCTCCACGATATCGCGATAATCCTTGTCGATAGCCGCGAAGTGGGGAAGAAAAACTATAGGGCTGCCGTCGTCGAGGTCGTATTCTGAAACGCGGTGCCGGCTGTCGATGTAATCGTTGAGCTTCCACTCGGCTTCAATCAACCTCCTTTGGTCTTCATCCTCCACGGTGTGATGATAACAATGCGCCGCTTCGTGTACCGCTGTCGAATCAGAATCAAGGAACTGGTTGATGTGAACCTCACGTCCGCTCGCATAGCCGCCCACCACGACGCGATACAACCATTTATTGTCTCCCTTCTTGTAACCGTCGATGTTGTACGCGATCCTTTCAATGTTCGCCGCGAGTTTCGGATTGAATCTTTCAATTTCGCGCATCGATGCCAGCATTCTCTTCGCGTCGGAGGGCTTGATGTTGTCGAGCGGTATCGAGGGATACCTCCTATTGAGTTCCTCCATGGCCTTCTGAGTTTCGACGACCTCCCTCGCCTGCGCCTCGTTGAGTTCGTTGAACCTTCCGTCGAATCTTTCATTAATTACCATCCCCTGAATCACCTCTTCGCGGCGCCGGCTGTTCGCCGAAGTGGTCGGAGGGTTTTCGTGAAAGAGGGAATTCATCTTTTTGGCTGCCTTATCCCAGAGGCGTTCAAACTCACGCCATTTTTTTGCGCCGTGTTTGTCGATGAAATGATCCCTGTTCATGAACGTGAGTATGGCGTAGTCGATATCGTCGATTTCGCCGTCTCGATTGAAGTCGGAGACCGCTTCGTCCGATTCTATGGCGCCGCTTCTGTCGAAATCGATGCCCTTGGTCATATCGGCATCAGGATAGAGTCTTGCCAGGAATTTTTTAAC
>CAYWIG010000190.1:0-4709 GCA_964458295.1 uncultured Myxococcales bacterium | reverse complement strand
GATCCTCCGTCATGTGACGGAAGCGGCCTTGGATCTTCAGGTAATCCTGAATAGGCAGACCCTTCGATTCGATGTTGATCGTATATTTCTCGCCGTTCTCAACTTCGTAGATTGGGAATGCGTTTGTATCCGTCGCAAGTCTCATCACTTCGATCGATTTTGCCGAATCGACCTTCCAGCCGGCCGTGCACGATGCGAGGATGTGGATAAACCTGAAACCCTTGATGGTTTTCGCCTTCTTGAACTTCGCCATAAGGTCGTGCGGATAGGCTGGTGAGGTTGTCGCCATATAAGGGACGGAGTGAGCGGCCACGATACGGTCGATGTTCTTCTTCGGTGTCATTTTCGGGAACTGCGTAGGTGTCGTAGTCGTCCATGTGTATTCCGGAGTTGCGCTCGAGCGCTGAATGCCGGTGTTCATATAAGCTTCATTGTCATAACATACGTAGATAACGTTCTCATTTCTTTCGGCAGCAGCTGACATCGACTGTATTCCGATATCGAATGTGCCACCGTCGCCCGCCCAGCCCATGACCTGAGTGTCGGTCTTACCTTGAATGTCGAGGGATGCTCGAATTCCCGATATCACGGCGCCGGTCGTCTCAAACGCGGTATGCATGAGAGGGACCTTCATGTTGGAGTAGGGAAACGGTCCTGGAATTACTGCCCAGCAGCACGCAGGTATCACGACGACCGTATCCTCACCCAGCTCCTTTAACGCCATCCTCATCGCGAGTGCGCCACCGCAGCCCGGACATGCGAGATGACCACTGGTCATCAGCTCCTTCTGCTCGTAATTTTGAATTGCTTCACCCTGTTTGAATAAATGTGGATCTGTTCTCATTTGTTCATCGTGGTACGTGGTACGTGGTACGTGGTTCGAAGAAAAACGAATCACGTATCACTTATCACGAATCACGCCTTAAGGCCAATCCAAACCGTCTCTTTCGGTTGGTCGTTCGTCTTCACGTGTTCATACGCCTCTTTGATCGTGTCAGGGGTGATATCTCTGCCGCCGAGGCCGATGTGATAGCTAAAGACCTTCGGAGCGGTCGACATTCCGAAGAGTGCTCCTTTGATCTCTTTGCTCCAGATTCCTCCACCGCCGTGACTGATATTTCTGTCGAGTACAGCGATCTTTTTGAACTTATGACCGCCGTTGAGGTTTCCGATCGCATCCTTGAGCGCTTCCGTCGGGAACGGTCTGAACATGCGCATCTTTAATATTCCAACTTTCTCACCCTGTTCACGAAGCTTCTTCACCGCCACACGCGTTGTCGATGTCATCGAGCCGCTCGTGACGAGAAGGATATCCGCGTCATCCGCATCGATGAGCTCTAAAATTCCATAATTTCTCTTGAAGCGTTTCGAAAAATCCTTGGCGACGCCAAGATATGCCTTCTTCGTACCTTCATGAGCCTCTTCCATTATATGTCTGAACTCCATGTAGTTTTCAGGGGTGCAGAGGGGGTCGAATGTGTGAGGCGTCGTCGGGTCGAGTTTGTATTGGGGTTTGAACGGGGGTAGAAATTTGTCGACCTCACTGATATCTGGTATCTCGACCGGCTCGTATGTGTGAGATAGGATGAATGCATCGTAGACGACCATGACAGGTAAGTTTACCGTCTCAGCGAGTTTAAACGCCATGATCATGTTGTCGAGCACTTCCTGATTCGTCTCGCAATAGATCTGAATCCATCCCGTGTCGCGCTGTGCTAGCGAATCGGTCTGATCACTCCAGATGCTCCAGCCGGGAGCCATAGCGCGGTTGACGTTGCAGAGGACGATGGGACATCTTCCGTATGCAGCCCAGAAGAGCAGCTCGTGCATCAGTGCTAATCCTTGAGCCGATGTCGCAGTGAACGCCCTGGCGCCAGCCTTCGATGCTGCTATCGTTGCAGCCATCGCCGAGTGTTCCGATTCCACCTTGATGAACTTCGCATCGAGATCGCCACGGGCGCAGATCTCAGAGAGCTCTTCGACGATCTGTGTCTGTGGCGTAATCGGATACGCTGCGATAACCTGCGTTCTCGCGAGCTGCACTCCGTAACTGGTTGCATGATTTCCCATTAGTACTTCTTTTCGTGACATGATTCCCTCTTATCGTGATGCGTGATGCGTGATGCGTGATGCAAACCACTCATCACGTACCACGTATCACGCTCTAAAGTTCAGTTGGTTCCTCAGTCATCCTCATCGCTGCCCTCGGGCATTCGAATGAACACACGCCGCATCCCTTGCAGTAGAATAGATCGATATCGAATCCGCCCTGCTTCTTCGCTATAGCTACGTCCGGACAATATATGAAGCAGTTGTCGCATTCGGTGCACCTTCCGCAGTGAAAGCAGCGGGATAATTCATCCTTGCTTATCTCATCCGATGGAGATGTATGCACCTCCTCGAATGATTTTCCATTCAGCCTCTCCTTTACGGGAAGCGCTGGAGTTTCATTCGGTGAATTCTTTGTGAAGTAGGCTGAATTCAAGTCTTCAAACATCACAACTTCATCCAGAAGATCGATCTCTGAACTCGTTGATAGCTTCGGCTTATTTCCGGTTCGATACTGAACATAGCGTGATATCGAAACGAATTCCGTGTCACCGATTTGAATTTGATCCAAAACCTTACTCAGGTTGTCACCACGGAGCAGACAGTCTATTGCAATAGCACTTTTCTTTCCTGCACTGAGGGCATCGACAACGGTGCGCGGTTGATCCGTAAGGTCGCCACCTGCGAAGACGTCATTCCATTCGGTTTGACCGCAGTCCTTCGTGGTAAGTGCGCCATTTTCAAATTTGAGCGCTGAAGGGATGATGTTCGTCTCGATCTGTTCACCGATTGCGGAGAGGATCGTATTCGCCTCAAATGTTATCTCGGATCCTTCAACCGGTAGCGGCCTTCTCCTTCCGGATTCATCAGGTTCGCCAAGCTCCATCCTCTGACACTCAAGGCCTGCTGCCTGTCCCGATTTTACGATCACGCGCTTTGGAGCGATTAGTATCTCGATCTTCACGCCCTCCGCTACGGCGGCCTGGATCTCCTCCTCGGATGCTGGCATCTCTGCATGAGACCTTCTGTAGATAATCGTAACTTCCGCCCCTAGGCGCCTGGCCGTCCTGGCTGCATCAACTGCGGTGTTTCCACCTCCTATCACGAGGACGCGATTTCCTACGTTACACTTTCTGCTGGTTTCGAATGAACGAAGGAATTCTAAGCCCGACATGACGCCGCGGCTCTTCTCATCAGGGATGTTCATTGGCCTAGATCTCTGCGCGCCGATGGCGATGAAGACGGCGTTGTAATCCTGACGGAGCTCCTGCATCTTCGTCGCATCGCGAACGCCGCCATCCAATTTAAACTCCACACCCATCTTGGAGAGGCGATCGATCTCGCGATCGAGAATGTCCTTCGGCAATCTATATGCAGGAATTCCGTAGCGGAGCATTCCGCCTGCCTTCTTTTCACGTTCAAAAATTGCGACCTTGTGGCCGAGCCTCGTCAGATGATATGCGCACGCAAGTCCTGCGGGTCCGGAGCCCACGATCGCAATATTCTTTCCGCTCTTTTCGAAGAACGGAGTTGCTATCGGCAGCTTTTCTACAACCGCATCGCCCAGTGCGCGCTCCAACATGTTGATGTTTACAGCGCCGCCTAGCTCACCCCTGTTGCATCCATCCATGCATGGATGAAAGCAGACCCTTCCCATTATAGCGGGAAATGGATTCTCGAGAGTCGCTGCTCCCCACGCCGCTTCGATCTCACCCTTTTCAAATAGCTTTATCCACTTTTCGATATCATTCGAGGTTGGGCACGACGCCTGGCAGGCGGGCGTTCTTTCTACGTAGTTTGGACGAAGGTAACGCCACGTGCCGGTCTCGTTCCACTCCATCGTGGCCTGGCAGAGATCGAAGTAGGGCATTTCGCCAGCGCTGTTATATTTAATAGGTTTTGGACGATTATTTTCCTGGCTCATCTTTAATTTCCCATTTAGTTTGAAGTTGCGTTTGAAAGATTTTCGGCATCGCCATTTGTAGGTGGAAGCTCCTCCACCGATTTAAATATCACTTCGTCATAGGCCTCTTTGGCGGCAGCAATGTTAGCGTCCGGTTTGATTGGGACGCCTTTTTTAATCGCCTCGCATATTGAGTCGATGGAGCAGATCTTTGTGACTCGGCAGAATGCGCCGAGGATCGATGTGTTGACGATCGGACTCGATGGGGAACCGAGCCTGTTTTTAACAGCGATGTGGCTCGCATCGACCGTTGCAATTTTTACATCTTCAAGGCCCGGCAGTTCAGAGAACTTTTCAGGTGTGTACTTCGTGTTGATCAAAACCCAACCAAGCTTTTTAAAACCCTGGAATGTCGCCGGATTCTTTATGAGGGTTGGATCGAGTATGATCAGGTGATCCGGTTCGTAGATTTGACTGCGCAGGTTTATACGATCGTCGTCGACCCTGACGAAGGCAGCGACGGGTGCGCCCCTTCTTTCGACTCCGAAGGTCGGGAAGGCCTGTACGAACTTTCCTTCATAGAAGATGGCGGTGGCGAGGATCTTTCCCCCGATTACTGCGCCCTGGCCGCCGCGTCCGTGGAAGCGAATTTCGATCATGATTCCCTCCAATAGTAGATATGTCTGCAAAAAAGGCCTCTCTACATACCTTATGCGGCGTCTATGTCAAATTGAATAAGTGTTTGAGTGTTCGCGTG
>CAYWIG010000189.1:0-4712 GCA_964458295.1 uncultured Myxococcales bacterium | reverse complement strand
TTCTGGTTAAACAGATCTGATATCTTAGCGAGCTGTTCAGCGGATGCGATGTCATTTAGTTCATCAGCTCCAAGTTCACAGATTTTTTCGAGGATTCTACCAGCTTCCTGCGCCGTAATATCCGTATCACCGTCGTGAAGATCGGTAAAACGATCGTCATGAATGATTCGCTCCAGGGTTTTTGCAGCTGGAGATGATTCGACTGCTTGTCCATTTAAAGTCAGTGCCATATATCCTCTCACTTGGGGCGCTTATAATATTATCGGCAGTCTGAGATGTGGATGTTGCTAAATGTGGATAATATAATAACTATATATAACATATAGTTAGGTCTAGATGTGTAATTTGTGTCTTGAGTGAGAATGTTGTGATTTTCTGCTAGCAACACCCCGGCCCGCATGCACCGCATGCGGCCTTGTCACCTTTATACCAAGTCTGAATGATATAGGCTGCACATCCGACACCCGGTTTTACACTAAGCGCCACAACAGGACAGTTCTTTGTGCAGGCGCCGCATTCCATGCAGCCGTCGAGATCTATGATCTGCGCCTTGCGATCTGCTATTGAAAAAACAGCGTGTGGACAGACTGTTTTGCACATGCCGCAGCCGATGCATTTTTCGGAGTTCAGTTTAAGGGTGGAGACATTTTTTAGATAACGAAGCTTCTTCATAATTGTTGCCCTATTAAGCACCAAATCCCAAATCCCAAATTACAAATAAATTCCAATTACCGAAATTCCAATGACCAAAACACAGATTTCGGTCATTTGGTAATTGGGATTTGGAGTTTATTTGATATTTGGGATTTGAAATTTGAGATTTCATATAAATACACTCCATATCCACAACGTAATCGCAAGTACGATGCCAATTAACTGAAGGGGTATCGCAATCCTCATCTCCCTTTCCACGCCTGACGGCGAAGTGAAGGGTGTGGAGCCAGTGAAGTTCATCGCGCTGAAGGAGCTAATGGTAATAGCCGCTACGCATAACGAATAGGCAGCGAGATGATTTGTATGGGCTCGTAGTTGTGGAAGTGCAAACACAGCTGCACCACGCGAACGCCCTTCCAGGAATCCAAGGGAGGAGGGTAGGGGTTACAAATGCGCCGAGAAATATGCCGGAGAGAAGTGCTATGCACATCATCCCAGTCCTTATGAACGCTGGTTCAGGTGAAAATATGCTCGGACTGATTCCGGAGATTACAAAAATCCCCAGCAGGATGAGGAGGGTGAAGGGTTTCCATACGGCGAGTATTTCAAGCGGTGTGAGTATCAGTCGCTCTGTGAGTGAGAAAGTTACATCTCTCATGCCGTCGTCAACTTTTTCTCCATTGGCTAGATATCGTTTGATATCCCTTGCGCGGATTGGGCCATACGCGACGCTGAAGCCGCTCCTTCTTTTAACCTCATGTGCTGCAACGCCGACCGCGGATAGCTGTGGGAGGATCAATCTCCTGTGATCGACAAATTCGCCGAGATTGCTCTCTTGAACTCGCCTTACGACCTCGTCCGTTGAGAATGTACCCTTGCCGGCGGCACACCATACATTTATGCCCTTGGTATCTAACACCAGTATCCATGCGTCGACATTACTGAGATTCTTCCGGAGATGATCGAAGGTCAGCTTGTAATTTGCAGTTACGAGGACTGGAGAACCTTCATCCGGATCTCCTATTGAATAGAGGCCCGGTGTGACACGGTATGCATTTCTTCGGATCCCCATTCGAATTTTGATTGTGCCGAAGAGATCACGGATATCATGTTTTGAAGTTATTCTTGATATTGTTTCGGAATATGAATTCATATTAGCTTCTTCCATCGATCGTTTTTCTACAGAATATTTCGATATAATTGTTTAATCTATCAAACGTCTTTTTGTTGAGACAGTAACAGACTCTGGGTCCGTCGATATTCCCCTTTATAAAACCAGCATTCTTTAGCGCCTTTAAGTGTTGGCTCACGGTCGACTGGGCGAGGGGAAGCAGGTCGACGAGTTCACCACAGATGCATTTGTCATGTGCTTTGAGTAGCTCAATTATTGATACACGGGCAGGATGCCCGAGCGCCTTGCAAAGCTTGGAAAATCTTTTATGAGAGAGATCTTTTTTCAACTTTCAGCTCCTTCTTAATCGTATATCGTAAATATACGATTAAGTCAAATGTGTACAAGATAAAACGTCAAAATATGGGCCTCAATATGAGAAAAAGTGTTTATAAAATAAGGAGTTATACGACTTTATAAATTGTAACACATTGAAGTGTGTACAGAATAATTTTACTCATTTTAGGTATAAATGATGCGTGGATTTAAGGGGGTATATGAAATCCAAAAAAGGGAGGAGGTGGGGAGATAGATTGATAAGTGAAGCAGTTGTCATCATTTTGGTTGAGGACAACTTAAGAAAGGGGGGCGATGATGAAATTGCTATCAACAGTCGGTCGTGTAGTTGCAGTTTTTCTATGTGTATGCCTCTTTTTAATTTGCAGCACTCCGCAAGCCCAAGCCGAAGATGATAGAATCACATACTACTGGATAGTTCATGAAGGAAGAATCAAGCCAAACGATAGCATGGTTCCGATCTATCTCATCGAGGAGTGGGATGATGACGGCAATCCAGTTATCGTCGAGGAAGAGACCACTTTTCGCTTCCTTAAAAAGGTTACGCGTGAGGGAACCGGATTCTTCAACAAGTCTCACGGTAAGGGAATTTACGGGGATGAATTAAGAGGTAGGAGGTTGATCAATCTTTCCGTATCGTGCGAACAGGCGCTCAAATGGGATGGTGATGGCGGAAAGTGTTTTGAGGAGCTCGACAAGAAGGAAGCTCCCTTCGGTCATGGTTCAAAGGGAATCGCCCTGATACCGTGGAGGTCTGCCGCGGCGAATCTGGACTATATCCCCTACGGAACTTGGTTCTACGTACCGGAGCTCGATGGTAAAGTTGTAGACATGAGTAGGAACCGGAAGATCTTTCGGTATGTTACAGATGCAAAGCATATGAATCTTTCTGATCACGAACTGCTTGAACCGGCGGAGGGGGAATATCAGATAGTTCACGACGGATGTTTTAGATTGGATGATGAAGGGCCCGATGGATTCGACCACGTCGATCTTTTCGCAGGTAAATGGCGCCTATATAAGCAGGTGAGGGACCTCGACGAAGGGGCAATAGAGATAGGTGCAGAGCGCTGCCAGCCGGATTACTACACTTCGCTCTGTGGCGATGAGGAGGAGTTTGAATTTGAGGAACAGGTTATAATAGATGCGAGCGTCGTTAGTGGTAGTGGCCAAAAACTTCTCCTTCCGATCGAGTTGAATATCCCTGGCGTCGATTCCAATACTGTGAAGAAGGAGGGTATGCGCGTCTCAATCGATGGTGAGGAGGTTGGTGATTACGAACTCTCGGTCCAAGATGGTAAACTGTCCATCTCCCATACAGGGGGGATGGCGCTTAGGCCGTCATCCGAGTACAGCATCAAGCTCTGTCATCAGATTGAGGATGTAAGCGGCATGCCAATCAAACCGGTCGAGTTGGTCGTCAATACACGCGCGCCGAACATAAATGAGAATATCGGCATAAGCCATAGCGGTGGATCCAGATCAGGGGTGTTCTATCTGCCGAAAGACTACGATCCTTCTCAGAAGTATCCGCTTGCAGTTCTGCTTCATGGCCTTGGGGGGAACGGATCCGGGATGGTGAATGCATTTCAGACGCTGGCCGATAATCATGGCGTCATCCTGATGGGTCCGGATGGATTTAGACGTTCAGATCCTTTCGGTAACGGTGAGACCTATTATTTCAATCCGAACTATGCTGATGAACCTGTGGAGGATTACAATCACATTGAGAGCTGTGTCGAAAGGGTGTCAGAGGCCTTCGCTATCGATGAAGGGACGGTGCTCATCGCTGGTATGTCAATGGGGGTTCCAGCTACGATGTTTATATCTACGAGCATGGATGGTTTTACGCACGGAGCACTTCTGCATGGTGTCAGATGGAATTACGATGAAGAAAATCAAAATGGTGTTCCGAATATACTCTGGTTTCCCTGGGAGATGACGCCATTAGGTGGCGAGAGGCCGCTCATCTGGTATTCAACCTCGACCGACGATTGGGTGACGAACTACGAGAATATGCCCGTTCCGATTCCTATGACTGTCGATGGGGATCTCAACTATCTGTTGAATGCGGGTCTCGATGTGACACATAAGTTCGATTATCCGGGCGGACATAGTATGGGGGCGCAGGAGAAGCAGGATATGTTTGACTGGTTTTTGCAATGAGATGAAGATGACGGTGTTCTGGAATAAAAAAGGCCCCGACATACGCCGGGGCCTTTTGTTTGTTCTGTATTGAATTAGCGTCTTCCGCACTTATGACTGCCGCCGATGGTGTACCATTCAACATTCTTGACATGATCCTCATAGGTGCTTCCGGAATACTCATTCTGTTTTACGCTGCCTCCCTCACCACACCAATCGTTGATTATTATGTGATAGCTCCAAATTGTGGCGTCGATGTTTTCATTTCCATTTTCATCATGATCGGCCCATACCCTGTAACGAACCTTTTCGATATATCTTATGTTCATCAGATCTGTTGTCGTAAAACGGAGTTTGGGTAGAAATTCCGTTACGTCGTTATGACAGTGATCATCGTAATTTAAGAAATCACAATACCAATCGCTTCCATCGTTGCTATCTGAAT
>CAYWIG010000188.1:0-4713 GCA_964458295.1 uncultured Myxococcales bacterium | reverse complement strand
GTCTTGCCCTTCTTGTCATCGTTTGATTTGTCGCGGCATTTACATCTACAACGTAAGACTTTTTTCCTGATCAACTTGAGAATAATGGCTGCAATCTTGTAGGAAACAAATGTAGCGACGAATGCGATGAGAACGGTCTGGGGATCCTTCTTGATGTTAAATGTGATAGCATTTATCGTTTTCTGAACGGAGTCGGAAAAACCATACATAAATTTATCGATCTCTGTGTTCAGATAATAGGCCTCGCCGAAAGCATACAGAGCCAGGAGGATTTTTCGCATTCCACCTATGATCCTCTCGACGATTGGACCTCCGACCGCGAGAGAGAGAAGGGCTGCGATGAGTGCCAACTCCCACGTGAGTTTTTCGACGACGAATATGACCGCCTTGAAGATCTTTATGATTACCCAAAATATGAATTTAAAAATCTTTTTCATGATCAGCCCTTTCTAGCGTGTTTGATTTTATCTATCAGCCACCCCGAGCCTGTTCTTGCCTTTGCCCCAACGAACTCGAGATCGGATCTCTTAATTCCGCGTTTCGTGCCCTCAACGATAACGACGAAGAGGACGGGAACGATGATCAGCGTAAGAAATGTAGCTGCGATCATTCCACCCATCACGGCGGTTCCCAGTGAATGCCTGCTAGCGGCACCGGCCCCGCTAGCTACGACTAGTGGTATAACACCTAAAATAAATGAGAATGCAGTCATTAGAATCGGGCGAAGCCTGATCTTCGCAGCAATGATGGCCGCTTCGACTGAGCTCTTTCCTTCCTCCATCTTATCCTTTGCGAATTCGACGAGGAGGATGGAGTTCTTGCTCGCAAGGCCGATCAGCATTACGAGACCGATCTGACAATAGACATCGTTGTAGAGACCTCGCCACCACTGTGCGATCAGGGCGCCGAGGATCGCGAGTGGCACGGCGATCATAATTGTGACCGGTAGACTCCAGCTTTCATACTGAGCTGCAAGAAAGAGGAAGACGAAGGCTAGTGCGAGCGCAAATATGAACGGTGCCATTCCTCCCGACTCAATTTCCTGAAGTGCGGTGCCCGTCCATTCATAGCTGTAACCATCGGGCATCGCTGCTGCGGCAATAGTCTGCATGGCATCGATTGCCTCGCCAGAACTGTGACCGGCTGCGGCGTTGCCGTCGATCTCGATACTCCTGAATAGATTGTAATGCGTGACAGTTTGTGGCCCGGTGAGCCGGTTGATCTTTATCAGTGCAGAGAGTGGTATCAAATCTCCCTTTCCAGATCTCACGTAGAGTTTTGATATATCGATCATGTCGGCGCGGTACTCCGGCTTCGCCTGAACGAACACCCTATACACCCTGCCGAATTTGTTGAAGTCGTTTACATAGAATGAACCCAGATAGGCCTGGAGGGTTTCGAATATGTCGGCAATCTTTATCCCCAAGGTCTTGGCCTTCGTCCTGTCGAGATCGACATAGAATTGTGGGTAATTCATCTTGAAGGTCGTGGAGAGGGGGGCGAGTGAAGGGTAGTTGTGACCCTGCGAAATTATCTTCAAGGCGACATCATTTAGCTCCTTGATCTCACCGCCGCCGACATCCTGCAGTTCAAACTGAAAACCGCCTGTCTGTGACAGACCCTGAATCGGGGGAGGGTTGAATGCAAATGCGCTCACCTCGTTTACCTCGTAGATCGCATAATTTGCCTTCTCCATTATCGCATCCACGCTTAAATCGGGCGACTTTCGTTCACCCCATGGCTTTAGGTTTACGATGACGGTGAATGCGCTCGAGTCGAGCGCCTGGTTCATCAGGTTATAACCACCGATCGTCAGGATGTCGGATACTCCATCTAGACTTTTGGTTATCCTCTCAATTTTTCCCGAAGCCACCTGCGTTTTCTTAAGCGATGTTCCCTCCGGCCCCTGAGCCACTATGAAGAAGTATCCTTGATCCTCGTTTGGAACAAAGGAGGTCGGTACAACCTTGAACATGACGTACGTGAGACCCACCATCACGAAGAAGAAGACCACTATCATCTTCCATCTCTTCATAAGGTAATTTACAAAGTTTTCATAGACTCGACCCGAGATATCGAATCCCCTGTTGAATGCATGGAAGAAAAAGTTTTCATTTGCACCCTTTTTCCTTAGGAGGAGTGCACACATAGCTGGCGATAGTGAGAGTGCGCATATTGTAGAAATGCCGACTGAGAAGGCGATCGTCAGTGCGAACTGCTGATATAGTTGACCGCTGATTCCCGGCATAAAAGCCACTGGAACGAAGACGGCGAAGAGGACGAGTGTGGTTGCGATGACTGGTCCTGTTACCTCTGACATGCTCTTCATCGCTGCCTGTTGCGATGGTAGACCTTCCTCCTCGATAATTCGTGATGTATTCTCCACGACGACGATCGCGTCGTCGACCACCGTTCCTATTGCGAGCACAAGTCCAAAGAGGGTCAGCGTATTGATTGAAAATCCAAATGCCATCATGATGCTGAATGTACCGATCAGCGATACAGGGATGGTTACGCATGGCACGAGGGTGGAGCGCCAATCCTGGAGGAATAGGAATATAACACCTACGACGAGGATGATCGCCATGATGAGCGTCATCAAGACTTCCTTGATCGACTCCTTTACGAACATCGTGGTGTCGTACGGTATGATGTATTCCATGCCATCGGGAAAACGTTTCGAGAGTTCCACCATTGCTTCTCTCACATTATCCGCGATCTGCACGGCATTCGCATCGGCTAACTGAAAAACGCCGATACCTGCACAGCCCTTTCCGTCGAGGTTAAAATACCACTGATAGTTTTCAGCTCCGAGCTGAACCTCCGCTATGTCCTTTATCCTTACGACGGCACCATTATTATCGGTTCTGACTATGATGTTTTCAAACTCCGAGACCTCCTCCAAACGACCCTTCGTGGATATCGTGTATTGGAAAATCTGCTTATCCGTACTCGGCGGTTGGCCTATTCCTCCGGCTGCCACTTGGATGTTCTGATCCTGGATGGCGCCTACGACGTCCTGCACCGTGAGGTTCATGCCGGTCAATCTGTCTGGATCGAGCCAAAACCTCATCGAGTATTTGCGTTCACCGAAAATCTGAACATCACCCACGCCAGGGATTCTCTTTAAAACGTCCACGATATTGATCGCCGCATAGTTGCTCAAGAAAAGATCGTTATATTTATCCTCGGGCGAAAATAGATTTACGATCAGTATGAAATTTGTGGATTGTTTTTTGGTCGTAATTCCGTAGCGACGCACATCCTCCGGCACCTGGGGCAGGGCGATGTTAACCCTGTTCTGCACGTCGACCGCTGCAATATCCAGATCGTAGCCGATATCGAATGTAACTGTAATGTTTGAACTGCCATCGTTTGAACTCGTCGAAGTCATGTATGTCATACCCTCGACGCCATTTATCTGTTCCTCCAGTGGTTGGGTAACCGTCTTTTCGACGACCTCGGCGCTGGCGCCGGTGTAGGTCGATGCGACCTGTACCGTGGGTGGTGCGATGTTTGGAAACTGTGCGATCGGGAGGATCGGTATACAAACTGCACCGGCCAAAACGATCACGAGCGATATGACCGTTGAGAATATGGGACGTTTTATAAAGAAATTTACGAACATTGCTTTCTTTCAGAAGCATGAAGCAAGAGACATGATGCATGAATGGTCCTGCTTCGTGTTTCCTGCTTCATGCTTCGTTATTAATCAAATATCGCTTTATGTACTACACCTCGCACAGTGTCAGTCTTATGTTCCTGTTTTGTCTTCGCGAACTGTGGCATCACGTACATGCCTCCCTTGATCATCTGTAGACCGGCGATTACGATTTCATCACCTTCCTTTACGCCGTCTGTGATCACACGCATGTCGTCGATAACCTCTCCAGTTTTGACGTAGCTCTTCTTCGTCTTGTTATCAAATTCGACCAGCATGACATACTGCCCACCCTGATCCTCAGCGACTGCCTCCTGTGGGACGACGAGGGCCCCCTTCATATCCTCTAGATGCAGCTGCACATTTACGTAGACTCCTGGTAGGAGGGTTCTATCCGGATTTGGTAATGTCGCTCTCATTGTGACTGTGCTTGTCGATGTATCGACCTCGTTGTCGACGAATTCCACCGTACCGCTGTGCTTAAATTCGGTTCCATCGGAAAGACTTATCTTGATAGGTATTTCCCCCTTTTTCATCTGCGTGATGATCTTATACGAATCCTCATCGCTGGGGCTGAAATAGGCATAGATCGGATCCAGTTGAACGAGTGTAGCGAGTTTCGTGCTCTCCCCCGCGCCGACGAGGTTGCCCACATGCACGTAAGTTCTTCCTACCCGACCGTTGAACGGGGCGAACATCCTGCAGTAACCCAAGTTTATCCTGGCTTGTTCCACAGCTGCTTCGTCGGCTACCACTGCAGCTCTCGCCTCCTCCATCTGTGTAACCAGATTGTCGAAATCCTCCTTGCTCACATAATCCTTTTTTGCGAGTTCCTTATAGCGCCTGACCTGTTCCCTCGCATATGACATCGCAGCTTTGTCCTTCTTCAGCTGTCCAATTGCCTCGTCGAGCGCAGCTCGAAATGGTTTTTCGTCGATGATGTACATGAGGCGACCCTTCCTCACATCATCGCCTTCCGTGAAGTTTCGCTTTTGAAGAAACCCTTCGACCCTGGCGCGGATGTCCACGTCTCTTACGGATGCGGTGTTCCC
>CAYWIG010000187.1:0-4791 GCA_964458295.1 uncultured Myxococcales bacterium | reverse complement strand
GCAAACGAATACGACGATGGCGGTGTTCAGCAGACGGCAAATATTGATATAGCTGTGGATAAGGGGGCCGAACTTATCATCTGTTACAATCCGTTCAGGCCGTATACCCCAAAGGAGTTCGTCGATGGCTTCAGCAGGGATAGGGCGGAAGGATCGCTCTCAGCAAGCGGCATCCTGGCCATCTTCAACCAAATTCTTCGCGCGTTCTTCCACTCGAGGCTTGAGGTAGCGTTGGATTATTATAAGAGGGATGATTCATTTAAGGGTGATATTATTCTTGTCGAACCCAGAGCCGATGATGAAAAGTTTTTTTCGTTAAATCCACTTCTTTTGAGAAACAGAATCGAAGCTGCGAAGCTCGGATTCTGGTCTGTCAGAAATTCGGTTGAGGAGAAGTTCGATGAGATCTCAAACCTGGTGAAGCGCTACGGAATCGAGATGAGTCGTGATGGCGTTGAAGATGAATTTAGGGTCTTGGCAGAGGAGTCCTCCACCAAGACAGAGATTCAGTCCCTCCTGGAGGGACGCAAGGGTAAGGCCAAACGTGCCCGGGGTAAGGGCCGTGCGAGGATGAAGAGGGCGGTGTCCAGGGTGAAGCGAAAGAGAAAAACTAAGGCTAAGAATAAGGTTAAGGCTGAGGCTAAGGTTGAGGGATTATAGCTCTCAACCTTAACCTCAACCTTAACCTTAACCTCAATAACCAATGAAACACGAACAAATAGACATATTTGAACCGGATGAATTCGCTAAGACTTCGACCTCCAAGCCGAAGAAGCGTCGCAAGGGTAAGACACCTCAGAAGTCGCGAAAAGCAAAAAAAGCGCAGATGCTTGTGGATGCTTTTAAGCCTGAGGCTGAGGTTAAGGCTGAGGTTGAGTTAAAATCT
Source organism: uncultured Myxococcales bacterium (assembly GCA_964458295.1). Taxonomy (GTDB): domain Bacteria; phylum UBA10199; class UBA10199; order 2-02-FULL-44-16; family JAAZCA01; genus JABGOS01. Next base: position 3,905 of record CAYWIG010000187.1, on the reverse strand, counting down.
CAACCTAAACCTCAACCTAAACCTCAACCTCAACCTCAACCTGAGCCTGAATCTCCCCATATATTTTCAGTCAGTGAAATCACCGGGGATCTTAAAGTCCTTGTTGAAAGAAATTTTGCGGATATCTGGATCTGCGGTGAAGTTACCGATTTTAGAAATCGTACCGGCAGGCATTTTTATTTCGCCCTCAAGGACGAGAAGAATAAGATCCGAGCCGTAATATTCAATGCGGCTTCAAGGAAAATTCCATTTGAACTGAAGGATGGGCTCGAGGTCGTATGCCACGGTTCGCTCGATGTGTATGGTCCCGCCGGTTACTACTCCATCATAATCGATCGCATAGAGCCCAAGGGGATCGGAGCCCTGCAGCTAGCCTTCGAGCAGCTAAAGAAAAAGTTGGAGGAGGAGGGCCTTTTCAAAGCGGATCGAAAGAAAGTTATTCCATATCTTCCACGGAGGGTTGGCGTCATAACGTCACCAACCGGTGCTGCGATTCGCGATATCGTGCACGTGATGACTAGAAGATTTCCGAATATTGAGATCCTACTGCACCCGGTGAGGGTTCAGGGTGACGAATCCGCAGGGGAGATAGCCGAGGCCATTCGTACGATGAACGGCATTCGGGATTTGGATGTTTTGATCATCGGTAGGGGTGGTGGATCGATCGAGGATCTCTGGGCCTTCAATGAGGAAGTTGTCGCGAGAGCGATTGCGGCGTCAAAACTGCCTATAATCTCCGCCGTCGGCCATGAAATAGATTTCACGATTTCGGATTTTGTTGCGGATCTTCGAGCGCCGACGCCGTCCGCGGCCGCTGAGATGGTCGTTCCTGTTCGTTCTGAATTAATGGCTACGATCGCCGATCGGAGGAAGCAGCTTGGATTTGCATTAAAGCAGGGATTGCATAGGAGATTGCAGGAGCTCGGAAAGCTCGCTGGGCGCATTCGTGATCCGAGAAGGCGTCTTCCCGACCTCATTAGAAATGTGGACGCGCTTCGCTCTCGTCTTACATTTGTGATGAAGTCAGGTTTTGATAAAAGGATACAGCATCTGGCAAAACTTGCGAGCAATATGGATCATCTCTCGCCACTGGGTGTGCTTGCGAAGGGTTATTCGGTGGCTGAGGATGTGAAGGGCCGCGTCATCAAATCGTCAAAGTCATTAAAATTAGGGGATTCGTTAAAACTACGCTTTTCTAAAGGAACTGCGCTTACAAAGGTTTTGAAAGTAATTGATTGACCACACATAACCTTCTAGGCTAGGTTTGGCGCCGGTTTGCCGGCTATCGTGAGGAGGGATTATGGCTGAAAAAAAGACATTTGAAAAGTCGATGGCTGATCTTGAAGGGGTCGTGAAGAGGTTGGAGGGCGGTGATATATCCCTGGACGATTCCCTGGCCGAGTTTGAAAAGGGTATCAAGCTCGTTCGTGAATGTGAAGGTAAGCTCGATGAGGCCAAGGGTAAGATCGAGAAACTGGTGAAGGATGCTGGTGGTGATATTAAGGTCGCCTCTTTCGAACCGAAATAGGAATGTTATTGTTATGGAGTTGAACGTATATCTAAAAGAGAGAAAGGATCTGGTAGAGACGAATCTATCGAAGTCGATCGAGGATCCTGCAATTCCGGAAACGCTTCGAAGAGCGATGAGTTACAGTCTCGAGGCCGGGGGAAAGAGACTTCGTCCGATTCTCGTCATGGCCGGTGCGGAAACGGTGGGCGGATCGCCGGACCAGGTTATGTCAGCAGCCATCGCGATTGAGATGGTCCACACCTTCTCTTTGATCCATGATGACCTTCCTGCAATGGATGATGATTCACTTCGTAGGGGTAAACCTACAAGCCACAAGGTTTTCGGTGAGGCTGCTGCAATATTGGCGGGCGACGGCCTTCTGATCGAAGCCTTCTACGTATTGGCAAATATGAACGACTGTTCGAATCCAAAAGCGCTGATTTCCGTGCTTCGGGATTTAGCGGGTGCATCGGGGGCACGGGGGATGACCGGTGGACAGGTCATCGATATCGACTCCACCGATCGCAATATAGATGAGGAGGAGCTAACGAATCTCCACCTGTTAAAGACGGGCGCCCTTCTGAGGTTTTCATGTACTGCAGGAGCGAAGCTCAGTGGTGCAAACGAGGATCAGATCAAAGCTCTAGACAATTATGGCAGGGATATCGGGCTCGCCTTTCAGATAGCCGATGACATTCTCGATATAGAAGGTGATCAGGAGTTGCTAGGGAAGGATGTCGGGAGCGACCAAGGAAATCTTAAATCTACATTTCCCGCCATTATCGGCTTGGACGAATCGAAGAAGAGGGCTGCTGGTTTAATCGAGCGAGCGATATCGGGGCTGTCGATATTCGATGAGGGAGCAAAACCCCTACGGCTTTTGGCGAACTATATGATAGAGAGACGATCATGAAGAGCTATCTGAAGGAAATTTCCGTCGATACGAGAAAGCCGATGGAGTTCATCGATATCACGGATGACGTTAAGTCTGCCTTCAAGGAGAGTGGAATTCGTGATGGTCTTTTAAATGTGTATAGCAATCATACGACGGCGTCGGTGAGGATCGTTGAAAAATGCGATAAGTTGCAAAAGGACATGGAGGTATTCCTTGAAAAGACGGTGTCGGAGGGTCCGTATTTACACGATGTAGATACAATCGACGGTCGTCCGAACGGAAGGATGCATCTCATGGCGCTCTTTATGAATGCATCCGAGACGGTTCCGATATCCTCGGGTGAAGTTTTGTTCGGTCAGTGGCAATCTGTGTTTTTTGTAGAGCTAGATGGCCCACGCGATGGGCGTAAGGTGTTTGTTAAAATCATCGGTAACTAGATTGGACTGTCGATATCCAACCCCAGGGGTTTGGATATTGGGTTGCGTGTTTTAACCCCTGGGGTTGGATAATAAAAACAGTAGATATGAATAAATCAGATATACAGAGTTTCCTGAAGAAGGAATCGGAGATCGATCGCGATGCTCACGTGATCTTCGAATATGTATTCGAAACCCCCCTCGATCCACAGGAGGCTGCGGCTAAACTCTGTCAGGAGACCTCCACCGCGCAGTGGAAGAGGCCTGGCGTCGACGAGGATTTTCGACCGAAACATGCTGCGAAGGTGATCTTCCTTGATGTGCTAGGTAGGTCGAACACGTCAGCTTTTCATCCCAGCTGTGAAGAAAAATCCTCATATAATCGGGTGAAGGTAAGGATTGCCCATCCCTATCAGAATTTTGGGACTTCGATTCCAAACCTTCTGACTGTGGCGATGGGCGAGGGCGCTTTCTTCAGTCATGGCATTACCGCTATAAAATTGATCGATATAGAATTTCCCAATTCATATCTGGGTGATTTTCAGGGGCCGGCGTTCGGAATAGCTGGATTGAGGGATTTGCTGAACATCCATGATCGCCCGATCTTCTTCGGCGTTGTAAAGCCAAACGTCGGATTGGATCCTGAAAGTTTTACATCCCTTGCCTACGAGAGTTGGTTGGGTGGCCTCGATGTCGCGAAGGACGACGAGATGTTGGCCGATCCCGATTATTCTCCCTTCGAGAAGAGGGTGGAGCTCATTGGTCTGGCGAGAAAGAAAGTGGAAGAGAAAACTGGAGAGCGTAAGGCCTTCATCGCAAATATCACGGGCGAGGTCGATAAGTTGATCGAGCTTCACGATATCGCCGTCAAAAACGGCGTGAATATGGTTATGGTAAACGTTTTGGCGACTGGCTTGTCGGCAGTCAGAATGCTCAGGAAGAGAGCATCCGTACCGATCGTTGCACACTTCGATTGTATCGCACCGATGTCGATGCATCCGTGGTTTGGCGTCGGAAGTATGGTTATGACAAAACTACAGCGTCTCGTCGGATGCGATGCTATAATTATGCCGGGCTTTGGCGA
>CAYWIG010000186.1:0-4801 GCA_964458295.1 uncultured Myxococcales bacterium | reverse complement strand
GGGAATGTCGTGCTCAAGATAGAATCTAATGTCGAGAGTGCTATAGAAGTCGTCGTTTCGGATAATGGAGCTGGCATCAATCCCGAATTCATCCCCCACCTCTTCGATCGATTCTTTACCAAGGGAAAGGCCAGAGGTACGGGCCTTGGTCTCTCATACTGCAAGCAGGTCGTGGAGGCGCATGGGGGAAAGATCGAGGTTGAAAGCGAGCTAGGCAAGGGATCGACGTTTACGGTGACGATTCCAGATTGCATCATTGAGGGGCAAAATGAAGTTCAAGTGGGGATTAGGGATCAGGGATTAGGGGTCGGGAAGGGTCATTCCGAAAAAATTGGTAAAAACATGAAAATCGGCAAAAACGTGATGCTCGTAGACGACGATCCGGATATGATCAGTAGCTGGAAGAGGATAATCGACAAGAATGGTGGCACGATTCAATATACTGCATACTCTGCTGATGATGTTATTAAGGACAGGAAGCTCGACGCATCAGAAATAGATATGGCTATCATCGACTATCACTATGAAGGCTTCAACACCACCGGCATCGATCTGATAAAGTTTCTAAGGGCACAGGGCATCCAACAGATCCACCTCTGCACCGCCTTTCATGATAATGAGGACATCCAGGAGATGGCAAAGCAGGCCGGCGCCTCTTCCGTCATTCCGAAACCTATTGATGAGAATTTGCTTTCAAGAACTGTCTGACGACAAGCATCTACACTTATGAGTGGGCAGTTAGAATATCTTTCCAGAACTCGATGAGATAAAGCGGAAGGATAATTATACGCTGTTCCTTAGATATATCTCTGATTTCAAATGGAGCTACAGAGATCACTACTCCGACGGGCACGTTATAGATATTCATATAGTCACGCAGTCCGTAAAGCTGACTGTTCTTTATCTGACGAGAAGATTTACATTCGAATGGAATGACGCTCTCTTTCCATTTAACGATAAAATCCACTTCAGATCCAGAAGACGATTTTTTCCAACCGCAGAGGTTTGGGGCATCCTCTATCAAGCTCAACATGGTCATATTTTCGATTGTTCCACCGAGGGGTGTGCGGGTGGCTGGACTCAGTATTTTGTTCAGGTCAATTGAAGGTGTGGCTGATTCCCTTAGTTGTCTTACTATTCCGAGGTCAAAGAGGTATCTCTTGGGATGAAAGTCGGTTGTCGGTGAAGGGCCCTCCTGCGAGATCTTATAAATAATTTTCCAAGCTTCGAGCTGTGAAAGACTCTCAATAATTTTATCATTTCTGCCTCCATCGAGGAGACGTGATACATGGCTGTTTTTGAAAGGTTGTCCCAGTAGATCGGCGACTGCTTCCATTGCAGCGATGAAGTACGGCTGCTTTTCCTCACCGAAGATACGCTTGAAGTCGTTATGATATCCTAGGAGGATATCGTTGCGTAGTGATTTCCAGTGACTTCTCCCATTGAAATATTCTGTGACGACTTCAGGAAGACCGCCAACCGTCATATATTGTTGCAGATAATCTAACAGTTTGTTGTGTAATGTTGGTGAGATCCTTCCCGTTGACCACACCTTGTCTAAACTTTCAGTAAGTGTGGGGTCATCGGCTGTTAAGAATTCAGTGAATGAGAAGGGTCCGAGATGTAAAAAGGTTACCCTCCCGACCGGAAACCTCACGCCATCCCTAAAGATGCGAGCCATGCTGGATCCTGTGAGAATCACCTGTGTGGATTTCCATTCCTCCTTCATAAACCTGATAAACCCGCCGAGGGCTCGGCTCTCCTGTGCTTCGTCGATAAACAGAATTGAATCGACGCCGATCTTAAATTTTAGTTCGAAACGGATGAGCTCGGTGAATTCATCGAAATCTCCGCATCTATCTATTTTTTCGCAAAAACTTCTCTGTTTCTCGAGGTTGATAGTCTTATTGGGAATATCAGTTTCTTTAAGGAGATTATTTATAAGGGTGGTCTTGCCGACCTGGCGAGCGCCTTCAAGGAGTATGACATTGTTATATTCTCCCCTGTTCTTGAGAAGCTGAACCAGTTTCGACGATAGTTTTCTCGGTATCATGTTTAAATTATGTCTTATTATTGGCCAATAATCAACAAATAACGTTATATAATTGGTCAATAGTTCAACGAAAAATAATGGCAAGTATTCGGCTATTTACCATATAAAGCTATATATTCAACTACTTACAGGTGTCTTCAGCCTGCATTTTGAATCATCCCTCATCATTCTGAATCATCTTAGCGTCCTCCAATGGGGCGTCGGCATGTGGTGGATAGTTATTATAGTTGGCTTGCTAGGCTCTCTCAGGGCGATAGTTGCTTGCGTTAAAAAGCAGTGATCAGTGATCAGTGATCGGTGATCAGTGATTAGTGACTAGTAAAACCGAAATCGAAACCAACCAAAAACCGAATCGCATCCGCGGTTCGGTTTTTTGTGGTGCAATAAATATCCATTATAATTTGAGTGAATACTGTTCCAGTTTTGGAACATTAAATATGGTGTAATAGCGGTAGGTTAAAGAGGTTTGATCAGTAATGTCGATTCATTATTGCTCACATAAATATTTTTTCATATAACTCGATTCATGCTTAAAAAAGACGAGATTCAATCTTATTTGCACGAAATAAAACGTAGAAAAGAATGTGGTGAAAAAATAGGACCTGTGTACGCCATAGATATTGCGGGTATCCCTCCAGAATTCCTATACCTTATGAAAAGTCACTTTAATCTACGTATGTGGGGCAAGGATGATCTAGCCATGAATAGGTCTATTCAGCCTGACGAGTACGAAATTATAGGTCTTTTCGATATTAAGAAGGGTGATCGTGTTTATGAGCCAGCTTGTGGTTCAGGTAGAACTTTAGCCTATCTTGCTAAGCTTAGTGATAATGTTGTTGGTACTGATGTTGAGGAAAAGGTTGTTGAATATGCTAAGACAAAGCTCATCGGTACAAAAGCTAAAGTGCTGGTTGACGACATTAGATGTTCAGACATACCTAGGGATTATTTTCATTACATATTCTCATTTGAAAATCTAATAGGCTATTTTGTTACGGAATCAGAGCGATACATTGCTTTGATGAACCATGTTTCCAGATTGAGGGAAGAAGGAATTCTTGCTTTGTCATATCGTACCGTCAATGACAGGAGTTTGGATCAATATGATCCGGCACCTGAGGATCAGAGTGCTTTTGGATTGTGGCACTCCTTTTCTCATAGAGAAATGTATGAATTAGCAACACATTGCTGTCAGGAATGTACTGCTGAGATTGTGAGTGTTATTCAGACACCTCATTCTCGCCCCATCGGTGGTACTATGTCTTATATAATAATTAAGAAAAGCTAATGTTATCTCTATTTCAAAATATTAAAGCCATATTAGCAAAGTATTTCATGATATTTACGGCTGTATTGGTGGTTATATTTGTACTGATAGGTGGAATATTTCTGACTTTTTCTATTCTACGTATCAAGGATATAAGTAACAATGCTCAGAAGGTAATCTCGAACCATATGCGAACCCAAACTTTGCATAATATAGAATGGGGCGTGAATGAGAAGAAAGAATTATTGGAAACGCTAACTGCAGCAATCGAAGCTACTGTTGGAAATACTACAAGAACTACAATTGAAAATCTTAATTTAGCCTTCAAATCTATAGATATCTCCAACAGAAACAAATTCAATATTGGCATAGCTTCTTCGAATCCGAAAAGAGAAGGTGTGTGGATATATGGTGGTGATTTTCTAAAGACAGATCAAAATGCACATTTTAGCAAGTACCATGGACTTGCTATTAATGAAAAATATATGGGGGCTATAATACCGAATGGCCAGGGTGCTCCGTATTATAAGAAACTCAGTAGAACACTCTATGATCCATTTATAAGAATTTATAATCTTTATTCAGGTATACTTTGGGTATATTGCGGCATTGAAAAAGATGGAGGGCTTATAGGTGTTCCGTTAGGAGATACGCATCCAAGGGGTTACGATGCCAGGGCTAGAAACTGGTATAAAATTGCCTCGAACGAAGAGGATTTCACTTGGACCCTTCCTTACGTTGAATCGAGCGAACAAAACGTCGTTCTTGCCGGGGTGATGCCCTTAAGAAATGATGATAAAAAACTGCTCGGTGTTCTCGCCGTGGATCTCTCTCTATCCGATGCTATGCAGCTCTCGGATCTTAGTTCGCTATATAAGGGCATTTCAGTTCTCGTAGTGGATGGTGATGGTAAGGTGGTTATCCACGACGATTATGATTCGGACGAACCATCCATGAAGGAGAGCGTTCCGATTATCGATTTGGATGAGCTGCCTTTATCACGTTCGGCCATGGAGCAGATTGAGAATTCGAAGGTGGGGGTAATCAGAAGCGATGATGATCAAAATCCTGGATTCGTTGTGATTTCATCGCCCGTGCGTAATTTAGATTGGAAGATCCTAGCAATTGTGCCTGACAAGATCCTTATGAGTGATTCGCAGGCGATGGTGTCTCATGTGATGCGAATAATGAAAAATGTTACTTATTCCCTAATGCTATATTATTTGTTGTCGTTAGTTGTTTCCATTGTTGTTCTTATATTTATTTCAAAGAGAGGTCGGAAAGAGGCTGGAACGGGATATGCAGCCCTTGAAGTTGCTAGCGGAGAAGCTCGAACTATATCACGAGGGTGAACGGATATTTTTGGACACAGATGCAAAAGAGAATCTATGCAGGGAGTTCAGCGTGCTCTATGATGCAATTGGCTCATTCACAAATAAGATTGAAGAAGCGACGAAACGAGAGGCCGATGAAAAAGTGGC
>CAYWIG010000185.1:0-4803 GCA_964458295.1 uncultured Myxococcales bacterium | reverse complement strand
CCAAAGATCCATATCGGTGAGGCATTTAGAAAGGATGATGAGGAAGTTCAAGCTGGAGGCGATGTGGTTACGCTAGCACCAATACGACAGGGCAAGGGGAGCCTCTCCGTCAAGGCCGGTCCACCGGACAAGGGCGGTGACGCGACGATGACAAAACCTGTCGGGGCTACGAGCCTGGTGAACGAAAACCTCCCCCAACCGAAAATTCTCCAGAGGGCCGATACGAAGATCAAACGCGCGAGCGAGGAGCAGCTCAAGTTCATGAGGATGGGACTTGCAGGCTATGAACCTCCCCCGCTCGCACTGCTGGATGCCGAGGAGAGAAAGAAGGTGGAGATCGACGAGGAGACCTTGAAGAAGAATTCGCTCCTCCTGGAGAGAAAGCTCAAGGACTTCGACGTCGAGGGACACGTGACCGCAATTCACCCGGGACCTGTGATCACGATGTATGAATTCGAACCTTCGCCGGGAACGAAGATAAATAAAATCGTAAATCTACAGGATGATCTTTCGCTCGCCCTCTCGGGCAGGAGTGTACGTATAATCCCGCACCTTCCCGGCAAGGCCGCGGTAGGAATCGAGGTTCCAAACAGCGATCGCGAAATCGTGTGGCTCAAGGACATCATCTCATCCAGTCAGTTCGGAAAGATTCAGACGAAGCTTCCAATTGTGCTAGGCTCCAGCACCGCAGGTCACCCGATGATCGTCGATCTCACGAAGATGCCGCACCTCCTGATCGCAGGTGCTACCGGTTCTGGAAAGAGCGTATGCATAAATAGCTTAATCTTAAGCACGCTCTATAGGTCGTCGCCTGAGGATGTTCGAATGATCCTCGTTGATCCGAAGATGTTGGAACTCTCCGTCTACGCCGACATGCCGCACCTCCTGCTTCCCGTCGTCACAAAACCTCAGCCTGCAGTTCAGGCGATGCGTTGGGCGATCAAGGAGATGGAGAGAAGGTATCGATTGATGGCCGACACAGGCGTGAGAAACATCCTAGGTTACAACGACAAACTCAAGAAGGGTCAGATTGATCTTGTAGGTCCTGAAAAAGCCGAGGAGATGTTGGCCGCGAATAAAGAGGCGATAACGCATACGGGAAAACTTCCATACATCGTAATCATCATCGATGAGCTCGCCGACCTCATGATGACGGCGAGTCAGGACATGGAGGATGCGATAACGAGGCTAGCTCAAATGGCAAGGGCCGCAGGTATTCACCTGATACTCGCGACACAGAGACCTAGCGTCGACGTGATAACGGGTCTTATCAAGGCGAACTTCCCCGCGAGAATCGCCTTCAAGGTAACATCGCGGCACGATTCGAGAACGATACTCGATGGAATCGGCGCAGAGACACTGCTTGGGATGGGTGACATGCTCTTCATGACGCCGCAGGGTGGAAACCTGATACGCATACATGGAACCTACGTCACCGATTCCGATATCGCGAGGGTCGTATCCCACGTGAAGGATCAGGGTGAACCGATCTACAACGAGTCGATACTCAAACAGCCGGATTCCGAAGTGACGGGCGGCGATTTCGATGAGGAGGACGATGAGCTCTACGACAAGGCGCTGCAGCTCGTTGCGGAGACGAAGCAGGCCTCGATATCGATGGTTCAGAGAAAGCTCCGCATAGGCTACAACCGCGCCGCCAGGATGATCGAGAGGATGGAGGCCGAAGGGGTGGTCGGTCCCGCCGATGGAAGCAAACCGAGACAGGTGCTTGTGAGTGATATGGAAGGATAGATGATAAATACTAAATTCGAAATACTAAATTCTAAACAAATCCTAAATCCGAAATCCCAATTTTCCAACGGCGGGTTTCGAATTTGGAGCATTGGTATTTCGAATTTGTTTAGAATTTCGTATTTAGGATTTAGTATTTTAATATTTTCGATCATAGTACCGCACACCGCATGGGCAGGCGGTCTTACGAAAAAAATCTCAACGATTGAATCCGCCAATCAAGCCTGGACCGATATATCGGCAATATTTAAGCAAAGCACGCACGTAGCGCTTCTGGATAAGAAAATCGTTAAAGGCGGTACGCTGAGACTAAAAAAGGGTGGCAAGCTCCATATCGCCTATTCAGGAAAAGGTGACAAAACTTACATCTCCGATGGTTCGACGATATGGATATTCGTTCGAGGGGACGATGCAAGCCTGCAAACATATGCAGCGAGCAAGGACAATATGCCGAAGGAGGCTTTGAGCTTCCTATCCGGTTTTGGAAAACTCAGAAAAGAATTCAAGATTTCGCCGAGCGATAAATTTGGAAAGGTCGGCAACAGCATTCCCTTACATCTGATTCCCAAGAGAAAGAGCATGCATTACAAATCCCTGGACGCACTTTTCGGAGATGATGGATTACTCAAGGAACTCATCATCAACAATGTCTCTGGGAACATCAGCCACTATAGATTTTCGAAGATTTCGACGAATCGAAACATTCCGGATACATTTTTCACCCTTTCCTCCGGAAATGAGTTCGTCGATCCCTTGCCCGAGTAATACGAAATTCGACCATAATTTCACACTTATTGCCTTATCGCGCGATCTTCTGGACTGAAAAGCACCTTAGATCATATTTATCTAATTATATCCAGAACTTGCGGTCATAAAAAACCCCCCCAAATCACGCAACTTAGACCCTCTCCCCATCCGATAATATTGTTGAACACAATCACATCACAATCATATGAGGGGAAACATATGAAAAAAATCTTAACAGTATTACTGGTTGTCGGGTTCTTAACGCTTCTAACATCCTGTAGCGGAGATTCCGGCGGAATGACCAACGCAGGTTCCAACAATAATCCTGGTCCCGGTAGCGGTGATGAAACGATCATCGGCCCGACTCTCGATCCGTTCGCCGACCCAGGTGCCGACCCGGATGATGAGTCAGGAGACGACGGTGGAAACTCTGGCCAAAATTCAGCAAATATAAGAATTGCTGATTACGGAATCAGGGGTAAAGCTGCCGAGTGTGGCAAGTCGTTTACAGGAACTCTATCGGCAAAAAACGCCAAGAGCGATGTCACCTGGACAGTCTCGGGGCTTCCGAACTGGGCAAAGCACACTGCAACTGGATCGAATAAATCTACTTTAAAGATAACCGGAACACCGCCGTTCGCTACATGCGATATCAAGGAGTATAGCGTACTTGCCAAGGCGTGCACGGAAGACAACAAGTGCAAACAACTTTCAACGAAGTTTCACACGACGCTTCCGAAAATTTCAATAAAGACTAGTTTAAAAACCACGACTGTGCACTTCGGCGGAAAGTTGGATTTGTCGCTCCAGGCCACCGGTGGAAGCAAATCTTATGAATGGACGACAATTCTTCCCGATAACACCGAGCTCACAGGAAGCGAAGTATCGATACCAGCTAATACCATTGGGGAACACAACATCGTAGTTAAGGTTGTGGACAGCGCACTCGCGAGTCGTCAGGCGGAACTGGCCACGAAGCTAAATCAGGACGTAGATACGGTCGCTGGAGCGGTAAAATCGTTTACGCTGAAGGTCAATGAGGAGGGTTTCGTAATACGCGCTGCTGTAATCGATGTCGAGAGTGAGCAGATAGTGCAAAACATCTCATCCGGTGATGCCACGACAGAACCGGCTACTGAGCCCACCGCGGATCCGACGGAAGAGGCTACAGCAGGCAACACCGAAGACACAGACCCTACCGAAGAAGCTACAGGTGATGAGCCTGGAGGAACGGATCCAACGGAAGAGGCCACGGCAGGTAACACCGAGGACACAGATTCTACTGAAGAGGCTACGGGTGGTGAACCTTCAGAAACGGATCCAACGGAAGAAGCCACGGCGGGCAACATCGAGGACACAGATTCTACAGAGGAAGCTGCAACAGGAAATATTATTGAAACTACCAATTCGGATTCTATCGAAGTTCCATACAGGGGAAAGCTCACTATCTGGGTAGAGGGTAACTCCGATAAGTATGAGATAACTGCAGATTATGATGATGACAAGTATGACGTAACAACCCCGCTCGCCAATGGGGAGAAGGCCGATATCGTGCCGGAACTTGGTGAACTTGAGGACAACCTGGAACTCGGTACGGTAACCATAACCGCAAAGAATGCGCTCGGTGATACGGAGACTCTGGAGATCAAAAATCTCGTCGTGATCACAGAGCCATGTAAAGCTTTAAGAATTGATGCACCTCTAAATGCCAATGTACAGGTTGGCCATGATCTACAGTCATATGCGATGAAAGCTAAGGGCGGAATCGGTCCTTTCAAATGGAAGATCGTATCTCGAATTGAGGGATCAGATGGCACAGAGGCAGCCGCCCCAGCTGAAGGCGAAGAGGCAGCCGCCCCAGCTGAAGGCGAAGAGGCAGTAAATGCAACCATCACCTACAGTCGCGACGTAGATCAAGAGACGGCGCGTTGGACGCCGAATTGTTCTGCCGATGGCTGCAGAGATTTAGATATAACAGGCATCGCACATTACAACGAACTGCCCAAGATATTCGGTTTTGAGGATGGAATCGTAAACTTCGATCAAATGCCCAGCAGCATGGACTTCAAAGAGAATTTCTACATAACGCTTCAGGATGAGGGATGTAACGTCAGCGCTGAAGGGGCGAGCTCGCTCTTCGTCAAAGTTCCGAAGCCTAATGAAGAACCTTTGGAAGGTATAAGGACTTATCATAGACCTAAAATCTGGGGTGCCTATAATGCGGAAGATGAATCCCAAGCACAAATGACGATAATTGGAACAGCAGGTCAAAAAATCGCTGAAAGTGGCTCAAAAAATATCGCT
>CAYWIG010000184.1:0-4810 GCA_964458295.1 uncultured Myxococcales bacterium | reverse complement strand
AAATGTTTTGGTGTCGCGGTTAATTTTATTCCGATAACATTCATGAACTCCTGTGCAGCGATGAAGGCCTTTTGCGGAGACAACGGAGGAACCGTGTGTACCTCCTCTTCGGCAGCCAGGGCCTTCGACTGGGCATTCAATCAGAATAAGAGGGTCTTCTTTTTTCCGGATGAAAATCTGGGAAGGAATACAGCACTTTCACATGATGTCTCATCGGACGATATCCTGACTTGGAATCCATTTGAGAGACATGGTGGTCTGGACGATGCGTCTTTGGATAAGGCCCGCGTTATCGCGTGGAAGGGACACTGTCACGTACACACCTTCTTTACTGTTGAACAAGTTGAAGAGGTGAGAGAAAAGTATCCCGGATGTCAGGTTGTCGTTCATCCGGAGTGCACGCCTGAGGTTGTCGCGCTTGCGGATGGAAATGGTTCGACGGCCTTTTTGAAGAACTATGTTGAGGATGCCAAGGACGATTCGACGATCATCGTAGGAACAGAGATCAACATGGTTGCAAGACTCGCAAAACAGAACCCTGAAAAGAAGATTCTTCCGCTCGCCCGCTCCCTCTGTCCCAATATGTTCAAGATTTCACCGGCCGATCTGGCCTGGACCTTGGATAGGCTTGGGGGGGTTAATGAGGTCTTCGTTGACGACAAAATTGCCAATAGTGCCAAAACTGCCCTAAAACGCATGCTAAGCATTTGAGATATAACCATAAGACACCTTGTAGGTGACTTTTTTATCTAACTTATTGAAAAATAAGCATTAGTCACTTCCAAGGTGTCTTACGGTCATCTCCATGTCTAATAGGATGAGATTATTGAGTATTTTTTTCATAGGGATAAGCAACTTTGCCCTCTAACTGGTCGATAATATTAGTGGAGGCATCTGTATATGTTTAGTGGTGGTCTACAAATAAGCCGCGCAGAGAAGGGTAAGCTCGATGACCTTGGTGAGAAGGCCGGGGAGATAGCCGGTCAGCTTTCTGATATCAAGGGCGAGATGGAACCTATGTATAGCGATTTGAGCGCTGAAAAGGATACGCTTAGCGACCTAACTGGTGAGAAGAGCGATAAGTCCAACGATTATTCGAAAAAGGCGGAGGATTACACGGATAAGAAGGCCGATGCCGATAGGGCGCGTACCGATCATAGAACCGAAAAACAGGAGGCCGAAAGGGAGAAGCAGAGGGTAAGGAATAAGGAAGAGGCCAGAACCGCCTATGAGAGAAAGAAGGAGGACAAGGCAAGGGCAATTGCTACTAACGAAAATGAATTGGCGATCCTGAAGAGACGGGCACAGTTCTTAAGGGAGACGTATTATACCGAGGTTAATAATCAGTATGAGATGGCTTGTCTTCAGGGTATCTGCGAGAACATGAATGCATCAGGGGCAATTCTACTTTCCTTTCACGCTGCGTCGATGAGGTTGAATGCTGCTGGCATTCCAGACGTCAATACGAACGTCTCCGCAGCTTTAAATAAACCTACGTATCTCAATATCGCAGTGGAGCGCGTCAAACCAACTACCCACCTGCAGGCGGAGAATGATGTTCGCGGTCAGGAGTCTAGGGTTGCAGATGCGAAGAAGCAGCTCGGTGAGATGGCGGCGGATAAGTATCACGATCAAGATCTCGCTCAAGCCAAGATCGATCATGCGAGGGAGGTCGGTGAACGCGATCAGGCGAAGGCGAAGTTCGATAAGGATGATGCTACAGCCAAGGCCGCGAAGAAGGCGAGAGAGGGATCGAGAGTTGCCTTCAGGGATGCCGAGAAGGCCGAGCGTGATCGCCAACGCCTTATCAATGAGGCACAGGATAAGATTCGCAGGAAGCAGCATGAAGCCGATCAGAAGCAGGCTGAGCTTGCGACGAACGGCAGGGAGCGGCAGAAGATTACCGACAAAGCAATGGTTAAGACCTAATTAATTCCCAGCAACGCCCATATCCATTCCATCGACTTTAGTTTTACATGAAGGGCATTCACCTTTGTTTGTAATTGTATTTGATCTGATTCCGAAACCGCATCGCTCAATTAACATTTCGTTGCATTTATAACATCTCGTACTTTCAGATTCGTCGCCCGGAACATTTCCTAGATAGATATATCTCAATCCAGCGTTTCTTCCGATGTCGTAAGCGCTCTTAAGCGTTTCGATCGAGGTAGGCCCGATGTTATTCATCCTATAATGTGGAACAAACCTGCTGATATGCCACGGTATATCCCTTCCTGTTTCAACTAAGAAGTTCGCGATGTCTTTGAGTTCCGCTTCACTGTCATTCATTCCGGGAACGATCAGTGTCGTAACCTCTACCCAAATCCCCAGCTGCTTCATATATTTTATCGAGTCCAGAACGCCATCGAGCTGCGCCTTGATGATTTTGCGATAGGTGTCTTTTCTGAAAGCTTTTAAATCAACGTTGGCCGCATCGAGATAGGGGAAAATGGTGTCGAGCGCCTCTCGCGTCATATACCCATTTGTGACGAATGTATTTCCAATTCCTTCGGCATTTGCGAGCTCGGCCGTATCGTATGCATATTCAAAAAAGATAGTCGGCTCTGTATATGTGTAGGAGATGCTATCACATCTGTTCGCCTTCGCCTGCTGTACTACAACCTCCGGGGCTATGTCCTGCTTGGGAGTGCGTTCCGATGCGCCTCTGCCGTACTGTGAGATGTCCCAGTTCTGACAGAAGTCACACTGGAAGTTGCATCCTGGCGTTGCGATTGAAAGTGCGGATGAACCGGGTTTGTAATGAAAGAGTGGTTTCTTTTCGATCGGATCTGCGGCGAGTGCGATGGGCTTTCCGTAGAATATCGAATAGAGCATTCCTCCATCGTTATGCCTTACATTGCAGATGCCGTATTTACCATCCTCGATGAGGCATGAATGGCGACATAGCCTGCACCTGGCTCTACCTCCGCCCTCCTTGCTGTATAACATCGCCTCTTTCATCCGAATAACCCTCTTGGAACTTAGCATAGCGCACTGATGGTTTAAATCCAGTGAAAATGGGATGGAGGTATTTCCTATTTATCGAATGTTATCTGATATTTCTGAATCTTCTTTTGGAGGGTGGTCCTGGCGATTCCAAGCCTCTTCGCCGTCATAGAAATATTGTTCTTGTTATTGCGAAGTATGTTGATGAGACAAGCTCTCTCATTATCCTGGAGAAAATTACCTTTTTTGGAGCTACTATGAATGGGGATGATCCTCAGGTCATCGACATCTATAATATCCTTCTCGCATAGCGTGAGCGCTCTCTTGAGGGTGTTCTTCAGCTCCCTGACATTTCCAGGCCAGTTGTAGCTGCAAAGATTTTTTATCGCTTTTTTGGTGAGTTTTGGATCCCTGCCGGGGGTGGATTGGGATGATAATAGATACTCCGCGAGTAACGGTATTTCCTCCTTACGCTCCCGGAGGGATGGGAGGTGTATTGGAACGATGTATATTCTAAAGAAGAGATCCTCCCTAAATCTTCCCTGCGTTACGAGTGATTCCAAGTTTTTATTTGTGGCGCAGATGATTCTGACATCGATAGGTATTTCATCCCTTCCGCCTACGCGCCTGACGGTCCTCTCCTCGATTACACGCAGCAACCTCGTTTGGAGGGGAAGTGGCATCTCTCCGATCTCATCCAAAAAGAGAGTTCCCCCGCTCGCCTGTTCAAAAAGACCGATCGACCTTTCGAGGGCGCCGGTGAACGCCCCGCGTTCGTGGCCGAACAGTTGACTCTCGATTATCTCCGCGGGCATCGCACCACAATTTATTGCGACAAGGGGTTTGCCGCACCTTCCGCTGTTTGCGTGTACCTCCCTCGCAGCCAGTTCCTTTCCAGTTCCACTTTCCCCCGTGATGCAGATGATCGCATCCGACGATGCTGTTTTTCTGATGAGAGTGAATATCTCTGCCATAATTGTGGAGGATCCCACCATCTCCCCTAGGTATTTTTCCTTGGAGTTCATGTTATGACCGAGAGATTTTGTTCGATTGTATGATATTGTAGATCGTCCAATCTTGATAATTCCCCTCGGAGGAAGTGTGGTTTTGCTGATCCGTAGGTCATCCACGAAGGTACCGTTCGTTGAAGCTAGGTCTACGAGTTGTAGATCGCCACCGTTGCTGATGATTCTACAATGCATTCTCGACACGAACGGATCGCAGACTGTCAAGTCGCAGGATTCATCGCTTCCCACGGTTATTTTTTCCGAACGTATTCTCCTGCTCGATTGAGATTGATCTGGAGACTTGATTGTAAAATCTATTCGTTTGTTGTTTTTCGGTTTGGATTTATATTTACTTTCGACAACTCGTGTAGCGTTCGTATTTGAAATGACTGTATTCGTTGGAGACGCGGTGATCGCTTTGCGTATCTTTAGCGTCCATGCTCCTATGACAATCCTGTCACCGATCGTTAATTCGGTTTCCCTTTTTAGTTCACCGTTTACATGAGTTCCATTCGAAGATAAATCCTCTAGGAGGAGTATTTTCTTTTTAAAATATATTACGCAATGTTGACGCGATATCTCATCATCCAAAAATCTTAGCGAATTGCTTCGCGATCTGCCAATCGTTATGGGTTCAGTTCCGATCGGTCTCCTGATCAGCTGTTTTCCGCCCCTCGAAATAGTGAGTTCCAACATGCCTTGTGTATATTTTATTAGAATGAGGTAGGTCAATCGACAATGATATATATGTGATAAAAAATCATGCAGTCGTTACAAAACGATGCACATGAAAAGTATGAACTGCGCGAAATGATTATTCAATAACTGGTACACGGATTGCATTCATTTCCTGTAAC
>CAYWIG010000183.1:0-4826 GCA_964458295.1 uncultured Myxococcales bacterium | reverse complement strand
CATATGTGGCTTGTAGCGAGGAAATTATAATCCGCATATCTCCAAGTATTGTAAGGTTATTCCAGTGAAACACAATAATAATATATCATACGTGAACATCAGAGCTACGGCGCAGAAGATGTTTTGGGGTGATGAATATGAGGAATCAGTGTATCTCTGGGAGGGTGCTAAGCACAATCTTTCACTACAGGAAATGGAGGAGGTGGGAGCACATACACTGAATGATCTCTTCTCTTCGAAGGAAAGTAAAGAATGCGCTAATGAATACTGTAAGATGATACATCACAAGTTGTTACCGATCTTAACGTCATTGCTAAATGAAATGCATGGGTTGAAAATGCCTGAGACTTTTTGGGGGGCGGTGTTCGGCCACTGGTTGTTTAGGCATATTTGCGTTGTCTATGAGAAATACTCATATCTTTCTACGATTGATATAGACAAAACAAGTATTAAGCTTATTGGAAGGGAATCTTTCTATATTCCTAATGATCATTATGACTATGCGCGATGTTTTTGTAATGACTTTGGTGTGCAGCAACTTGTTAGTCAATATTACCATCTCTATTCAAAAGGAGCTAACCAAAGTATTTCAATAAAGTGCGCAGTAATGCCAGAGGAGCAGAGATTAAATCCAAATAGAAATCTGATGATAGAAAGAAGAGGAACCGGATCTCTCATTGAGCATTTAGCTAGTAAATTATTGATGGGAGTAAAAAAAGAAATGCTGTTAAAACGGCATAATCTCAAGATTGTGTTATGCGGTGTGCATTATGAGTCAGATGTTATGGAGTCGATTGTCAAAAAATCAAAAAGTCAGATAGGGCAAATCCATTTGCCCTATGTAAAAAACCAGAGAAAACAACTACGAGGTGAGGATCGTGAAAGGTTGGCAAATATAAATACTAATAATCCATTTGAGAGATATCTAGTAGACACATTATATTATTGTATGCCGAAGATCATGGTTGAATATTTTAGGAATTACTACGATGCTTATTTAAGGGACATTCAAAAGAAGAGTTTCTCACATATTGTTTCGGAGGTGTGGAGGAGTTATTTCCCTACATCTATCTATGTGGCAATTGCTCAGCAAGAGGGAAAGAAGCTGATATTTCAACAGCATGGTTGTTCGACACAGTGGACTAGCTGCAATCCGGACTGGTTGGAATACTCAGTTGCGGATAATTATTTAACAACGGGCTGGGTTGGGGATAACAAAAAGATAATTAGAGGTGGTTTTGCCTGTAGGAACGTGCGGTCCTATGAATATGAGAAATGTAAAAAAGATATTCTGTATGTTGGAACAAACAGGCTTCCGTATGCCTATCCATTTGTGGGAACTGCTAACTCTAGCATGATTAATCTTTTTAAGATCTTCAGGAGTTTCTTCGAGTTATTGCCAGATCGTCTTCGTGATCATTTATTGTTGAGGCCTAGAAGGGCACAATATTATTGTGATACAGAAAACATATGGAGTGTCAAAGATAATAATATTCGAACTGCCGATGGTGTGTTTTCAGATATTATCTATGAATCAAGGATTGTGATCATAGACCACTTGTCAACTGGACTTGGTGAAATATTGTCAGCGGGGATCCCCTGTATGATAATTCATGACGAACATATCGAACAGTTGGCAGATGAATACTTTCATATATTTGACGAACTTAAGGAGTGCGGAGTTGTTCATAACTCTGCCTTATCTGCGGTGAATAAACTAATAGAGGTATACGATGATGTTGAAGGATGGTGGAAAAGTGAACATTTGCAAAACGCCCATAAAGAAATATGTGGTAAAACTTATGGCCCAGCATCAAGGACAGTGGATTATCTGGTATCGTGTATAGATTCATAAAATGGTAGTCTGAGGTTCATTTTTTAGATTACAAATGAAAGGAGAAGAGAATTAGAAACAATCTTATAAAAACGGAGCGCGACGGTATAAAAAACAAGTTAGTTTACGTTGGGATAAGTGCAGACTTAGTTCACCCTGGTCACATTAATATCATCAAGAGAGCTAGTGAGCTGGGCGAAGTGGTTGTGGGTCTCTTGACTGACAAAGCAATCGCATCGTATAAGCGCGTTCCTATTATGGAATATGAGCAGCGCAGGATTGTGATTGAGAGTATAAAGGGTGTTAGTCGTGTTATTCCACAGACAACCCTAGATTATGTGTCAAACTTGGAAGATCTCAGGCCTGATGTCGTCGTGCATGGAGATGACTGGAAAGAAGGTGTTCAAAAACAGACCAGGCAAAATGTCATAGACACCTTAGCTCAGTGGGATGGGGAGCTGGTTGAGATACCTTATACAAAGGGAATTTCTTCTACGCAGCTCAATGCTGCAATTAGAGAGGTTGGTGTTACGCCGGAAATTCGTCTTAAATCGCTTCGCCGCATGTTGAAAGCAAAGCCGATTCTTCGTTTTCTTGATCTGCATAATGCACTGAGTGGTCTGATTATCGAGAATACATATATTGACACGCCGAATGGTCGACGTGAATTTGACGGCATCTGGGGTAGCAGTCTTACATCATCTGTTGCTAAGGGTAAGCCGGATATTGAGTTAGTAGACGTCACTTCCAGGATGACAACTTTGAATGAGGTGCTTGAGGTGACAACCAAGCCAATCATTTATGATGGCGACACGGGTGGAAAGGCAGAGCACTTCGTGTTCACAGTAAAGACGCTAGAGCGCCTTGGTGTTTCGGCAGTGATTATCGAAGATAAGGTTGGTCTTAAAAGAAATTCGCTATTTGGCACGGATGTTGTTCAAACGCAGGACAGCGTTGAGGGCTTCAGTCATAAGATTCAGATGGGTAAGAGGGCACAAGCTACGACAGACTTTATGATCATAGCTCGCATTGAGAGTTTAAATTTGAGCAAAGGTGTTGACGATGCAATGATGCGTGCAAGGGCGTATTTGGAAGCGGGGGCAGACGGCATTATGATTCATAGCAGAAAGAATACGCCTGATGAGGTGTTCGAGTTTTGTGAGTTGTATAACCAACTGGATAATAGAAAAGCGTTGGTTGCCGTTCCATCCACTTATGCTGTGGTAACGGAAGAGGAATTACTTGCGCACGGTGTCAATATCGTGATCTACGCCAACCACCTCCTGCGTAGTGCATACCCGGCTATGGTGTATACCGCTAGGTCAATTCTGGAGCATCGGCGTTCCATGGAGGCGGAGGAAAAGATGATGCAAATTAACGAAATACTTGAACTGATTCCAGGAACAAAATAATGATCACTCCTCAGGCATTCTATAATGCTCTCGCTGATGCTGGTGTGAATTACGTGGTAGGTGTACCGGATTCATTACTGAAAGAATTCTGTGCATATGCGGATGCAGTCCTTCCACCGGAGCGTCACCTGATTTCAGTTAACGAGGGGACTGCTCTCGCTATCGGAGCAGGAGTTCACTTGGCTACTGGTGGCGTACCGTTGGTCTATCTGCAGAACTCGGGATTGGGTAATGCTGTTAACCCATTGCTTTCGTTAGCTGATCCCGAGGTATACGGTATACCGTTAGTATTGCTCGTTGGGTGGCGTGGTGAGCCAGGTATTAAGGATGAGCCGCAGCATGTTAAGCAAGGACGTGTATCGCCCGCAATGCTTAAGGCTATGGAGATTCCATTTGAGATACTAACTGGTGATTCGGCTGAGGCAGAGCGCACAGCCAGGTGGGCAGTAGAACATGCACGAAGACATGGGTGCCCGGTTGTCATTTTGGTTCGGAAGGGATCGTTTGGAGAGGCGGAGCAATGCAGTAATCCTGTCATTTGTAAACGGAATCTTCTGAGTCGCGAGAATGTTATTGAACTAATTCTGGAGGCATTACCGATATCTGTGTCAATTGTTTCTACGACCGGAATGATATCGCGTGAACTTTATGAGCGGAGGACACATTCTCAACAGGATCACTCAAGGGATTTTCTAACCGTTGGTTCAATGGGCCATGCGTCACAAATAGCTCTTGGGATTGCGCTTTCCAAATTGCATCACAATGTCGTTTGTCTCGATGGCGACGGTGCTGCGCTCATGCATATGGGGGGATTGGCTACAATTGGAACGAGTGGCGTAAAAAGGTATATGCATATTCTTCTTAACAATGGTGTCCACGACTCTGTTGGTGGACAGCCAACAGTTGCATTTGATATCGATTTTTCCGGCGTTGCTCGGGCTTGTGGTTATAAAAATGTGCTGGGCCCGATTACGGATTCCGCTGAGATGCTGTCTTCGATTGATTTTTGTTTAAAAAACGAAGGTCCCTGCTTTCTTGAGGTGCATGTTAAGCCCGGAGCGCGAGCTGATCTGGGGAGGCCGAAAGAATCGCCCGCTGAGAATAAAACGCTGTTTAATGATCGTTTGCGGAGATTATAGTGATGGTGAGTTGTTCGAACAATGTTGCACCGAAGGCTCCTTGGTCCTATTTCAATCCAGTGCATATCCATTTTGGGCGTGGTGTGCGCCAACGGCTTGTAGGTGAGTTGGTTGAAAAACGCTGTTTGATTGTTACTACAGAACGGGGCCGACGTCAGTTTACGGGCGATCCTATACTTTCAAGTCTTGCCAAAAAAATGGAGATATTCTGGCTTGATTCAGTCAAATCCAACCCAGGCATTGCGGAGCTTCAGGGTAAGATCAATTTTATCAAGGGGCAGGCGTATGATGCAGTGATCGCATTTGGTGGTGGTAGTGCAATAGATAGTGCGAAGGTTATGGCGGTAGCGCTTTCAGAGTCGGGTACAAATACGTCACTTAAGAAACCTACAATCATTAGCACCAGATTTGAATGAGGCAGAGGCAGTTAAATCATTAGGT
>CAYWIG010000182.1:0-4831 GCA_964458295.1 uncultured Myxococcales bacterium | reverse complement strand
GACTTTTGCTTGAATGTCTCTTTCCAGGAACTTTGATTCATCTGAATATTTCCACTTTTCAGTGCCAATTATTTTACCGCTAGTAAATTCCGCAACTCCACTGCTTTCCGATGGCAGTCCCTTATCATTGAAGGTTTGTGTGGAGTATTTAAGCCCAAACGCTTCAGCTAAACTTCCTTCAACCCACTTTTCATTATTTCCGTCCCATAGATAAGATTGGATGGTTCTGACGTACCCGCTGTAAGAATAGACCTCTTTTGTCAGATTGCTGCCGTCTAACTGTCTAGTTCCGGATGCTAAGCGGCCTTTGGAGTCGTACGTATAGATATGCTTTTCTTTTTTTTCAGCTTCATCAATGCTTTTTCCCTTATATTCGGTATGTTCGATGAGGTTTCCGCTGTCGTTATATTTAAACGTTTCTTTCATCAATGTGTTGCTACCCGTTGCGCCATCAGTTTCGAAAAATACAGATTTTAACTTTCCGTCCTTATACTCATATATGATATTTTCATTTACCGTTTTCATGGAGCTTGGCTCCAAGTAGTCGGGAAATATACGAACTGTGGAAATTTTTGTAAGCGCGAAGATTTTTTCGGGCTCAGGCGGAGGAGGCGGATCACCACAGCCCTCGCCTTCACAAGGCGGCGGTTCCACACTCGCACCCGTGTCGTCTTCGATGGACTGACTGGTCGAGTCAGGACATCCCGTCAGGATTCCTAAAAAGGCCAAAGTTAGAACCAAAAATGTGATTTTCTTATACATATGTACCTCCTTTAATTTACCATATGTTAAATAGAGCAAAAGCCGTGCCAAGGTCACTTGAAGGGAATATGTCATCTTAGTGCTTGATTATCCTAGGTATTTTAGTGGAGATTCGCTAATAATCGTTATCATAATGAGAATAAACGTGTATTGTCATTTTCTTGTCAGTTTTTTGACATTTAGCGGTTTTTGTAGAATTGACGTGGAACCGAGGTACACGTGGTCAAAAGGAAACCTGAAATGAACCGTAAGACGGAGATAAGAAACTTAGGAATATTTGAGAGATATCTCACCCTGTGGGTGATAGCATGTATTGGTTTCGGTATCCTGCTGGGGAAAATTGCTCCAAATGTCGCTACCTCCCTCGATGAAATGGCAATATATGTCGGAGACGCACCCGTTGTATCCATTCCGATAGCTATCTGCCTTTTCTTCATGATGTATCCAATAATGGTGAAGATCGATTTTTCTGAAGTAATTAAAGCGGGAAAAAGCGGCAAGCCGGTGGCTCTCACCCTATTTCTAAACTGGGCGATAAAACCGTTTACGATGTATGCCATCGCCCTATTCTTCCTAGGCACACTCTTTTACAATTTTATTGGGCCTGAGGCTGTCGATTTGGTGAAAATGCCATTTGGTCTCGATTTACCCGTAGGTGCAAAGCATGGCGCTGGAACCGTAGTGTTGATGGATGGCATCAAGATGTTACAGGTTCCACTTTGGCGGAGTTATTTGGCGGGCTGTATTCTCCTGGGGATAGCCCCCTGTACCGCTATGGTCTTGGTTTGGGGTTATCTGGCCAAGGGAAATGACGGTCTTACCTTGGTTATGGTGGCTATCAACTCCCTGACGATGCTGGTTCTCTACGGCGTCCTCGGCGGTTACCTTCTTGGCGTGGGTCGTCTGCCCGTTCCGTGGCAGGCCCTCCTTCTATCGATATCCGTGTATGTAGCGTTGCCATTGATCGCGGGCTATTTTTCAAGAAGATGGATTATAAAGGCAAAAGGGGTGGAATGGTTCACGAAAAAATTTCTTCATACGCTGACGCCGATAACGATCATCGCACTGCTGATAACGCTGGTTCTCCTTTTTTCATTCAAAGGGGATATGATTTTGTCCAATCCGCTGACAATCGTTTGGATAGCCGTTCCACTTTTTATCCAGACGAATCTCATATTTTGGATGGGATACGGTTTATCAAAACTTTTGAAACTCGATTACAAAGATGCGGCACCAGCTTCGTTGATCGGTGCTAGCAATCATTTTGAAGTCGCAATAGCTACCTCGACGATGCTATTTGGACTCTCCTCCGGAGCTTCCCTCGCTACAGTAGTAGGAGTTTTGATAGAGGTGCCGGTGATGTTGATGCTCGTCAAAATATGTCTGGGAACGCGTGGATGGTTTGCAAAACAGCACGCTCCCGCGTAGAGTGCGATTATGCTGGACAAGATCGTTTAAGTGGTTGTATTTGAAAATGAAATAGTTCGGAAGGGTGGCAGAGTTGGTTGATCGCGCTAGTCTTGAAAACTAGTGACCTTTCACGAGGTCCGGGGGTTCGAATCCCCCCCCTTCCGCCAGATTTTAAATCCCGCCTATCGGCACGATAGGCGGGTCATTTCTATCCGACCATCCAATTTCTTTAACCCTTCAGGTTTTTTAAAGAAATTGGTAGGATGGAATTGTTGAGAAAGGGAAAAGCGTTATGCCCCGGTATCGAGGTTACAGAAGTTCATACATGAAGAGGCGGCAGAAGATCGAGGGAAAGAAAGAGGGCGGTCTTCGAAGGAAGATCAGGAGGCTTTGGACCCTCATCAAGCTGCTGATTCTAGTCGCAATCATCGGCGGAGTAGTCCTTCTATATCACTTCTATCGCCTCGACTCGATGATCGCGGAGAAGTTCGATCGCCCGCTCCGCTGGGACCTTCCATCGCGCGTATACTCCGACGCGGAATATCTCTATCCCGGCCTCGACATAGTTTCGCGAGGAATTATCTCGAAGTTAGATCGTCTCGGATATAGGAATACCGGTGAGAGTATAAACGGGCCTGGCGATTACTCCAAGACCGATGATTCTCTATCCATCTATCTGCATGATTTTAAATATCCGAATGAGATTTTTACAGGTTTTCCTGTAAAGCTCTTCCTTGAAGGAAGCAAGATCGTCTCAATAAAAAATTTAGAGAGGGATGAGGGTATCGAGGTCGTCCGCCTTGAACCTGAACAGATCTCCTCCATCTTCAACGATAAGATGGAGGACAGGACGATAGTTACGCTCAAAGGCGTGCCGCAGTATCTCGTCGAGGCGATAATTCTCATCGAGGATGAGAGGTTCTTCGATCATGGTGGAGTCGATCCTATAGGAATAGTTCGCGCTGCGGTTGAAAATCTGAAATCTATGCGTATTGCGCAGGGAGGTTCGACGCTTACGCAACAGCTTGTGAAAAACTATTTTCTACATTCCAGAAAATCTTTTACCAGGAAGATCAACGAGATGATCATCGCCTATCGTATCGAGCGCACGCATTCGAAGGCGGAGATTCTGGAGGCGTATCTGAACGAGATCTATCTAGGGCAGAGGGGTGCTTCATCGGTGTCTGGGGTAGCCGAGGCGAGCAAGTTGTATTTTGCGAAAAATGTAGATCAATTGACGCTCGGAGAATGCGCTCTTCTCGCAGGGATGATAAAGTTTCCGAGTAGATACAATCCCATAACGCATCCTGAGCAGGCAAGGGAGAGAAGGGATTTTGTCCTTGGAAGGATGCGCGAAAAAAATCTCGTGAATGAAGCTCAATACAAGAACGCAATTGCCGAAAAAATCGTAACACCGAAACGGATGAAGCGCATAAGTATCGCGCCGTTCTTTGTGGATCTCGTGAAGAGGCAGCTTGCAGATTTCTATCCTTCGGAAGTTTTACAGACTGAAGGAGTGAGGATATTCACGACACTGGACATGTACTCACAGCTTGCTGCGGAGAAGGCTGTGGTGACGGAACTTAAAACGTTGGAGGAGAGGTTCGCGAACATCCTGCCGAAGGATCATCCAGATCCTCTTCAGGCCTGTCTGATTGCGATGCAACCATCGACGGGATATGTTCGAGCGTTGGTGGGTGGTCGCGACTACGGCATCAGCCAATTCGATCGATGTACACAGGCGATGCGTCAACCCGGTTCGACATTTAAACCGTTCGTGTATCTCACCGCATTCGATCCCTCGAGGAGCGCTGGAGTCTTTACGCCCGCGACGCTCATCAGCGATACGAAATTTGAGGTCGAGGCGGGCGGTAAGATGTGGCGTCCGAAGAACTACGATAAAAAAGAGCATGGCGTCGTGACGCTCAGGCGCTCCCTTGAAAAGAGTTACAATATCGCGACGGCAAAGCTGGCGCTCGAGGTGGGTTTGGAGAACATCGTCGACACAGCTCGCGATGCAGGAATTACGAGCGATCTCATTCCGGTTCCGTCATTGGCGCTCGGTTCTTTCGAGGTATCACCAATGGAGATGGCCAGCGCGTATACAATTTTTCCAAACGGCGGAATTCGCGCACAGCCAATAGCGATCATCGATGTTGTGACGAAGGATGGAAGCCTCTTGGAGAAGAAGACGATTCGTATGAGGAAGGAGTTCGATGCTGCACCTGTCTATCTAGCGACAGGAGTTATGAGGGGCGTTATAGATAACGGTACGGGCGCAGGTGCGCGGGCTAGAGGATATAACGCGATAGCCGCTGGTAAGACGGGGACGACATCGAACTACAGGGATGCGTGGTTTGTCGGATTTACGCCAAAACTCTTGGCGCTTTCTTGGGTAGGCTACGATGACAATGCTGACATGAAGATGAGCGGGGCCAGGGCCGCCCTCCCGATATGGACGCATTTCATGAAGAAGGCGGAGCCACAGGGGTCAGGCGATTTTACTGGTCCTTCAGATGTCATTTTGGTAAAGGTCGACAGGATCACTGGGGGACTCTTAAACAGAACATGTCCTGAAGGCATCTACGAGGCCTTCATCGAGGGAACGGAGCCTACACAAGAATGCGACGATATAAGAACGAATACGGAATCACTCGGT
>CAYWIG010000181.1:0-4846 GCA_964458295.1 uncultured Myxococcales bacterium | reverse complement strand
GGCCCCAGCACAGCGAAGAATATGGCTATGTTTCGCCAAAATCCCTTTGGCCCCTCAGGCTTTAGTTTTTTGAGCTTTCCCCTAAAGTCCATATTTTTACAATTCTCTTATTTGCAAAATCCCAAGCACCAAATTCCAAATCACAAATAAGCTCCAAATCCCAATTACCGAATGATCGAAACTCCATATTCAATGGTTTTGGTCATTGGAATTTTGGTCATTGGAATTTATTTGTAATTTGGTGCTTGTATTTTGGAATTTCAAATTATTCCAATCCTACAATCCCCCTCGTTTACCCCATGCCTCCTTGACGGCGACATGGAGCACGTCATCTATAGTAATGATCCCCTCTAAGACGCCCTCTTCATCGATGGCGGGAATTGCGTAGAGATTATATTTATCCATCTCATATGCGACATTCTTTACAGATTCCTCGACATCGATGGATGGTGGCTTCGTCTGCATAACTTCACCGATCTTTTCTTCCAGAGGCTCCAAAAGAAGCTCCCTGAATGAAACTGAACCGGTCAGCCTACCATCATCATCTATAACATACGCTATATAGATGGTCTCAGCCTTCTTGATCTCAACCTGACGGATATGATCTATCGCTTCACCGACCGTCATGTTCTCACGAAGGGCGATGAACTCGGTCGTCATTATACCACCTGCCGAATCAGCCTCGTGCTCCATGAGTTCTGTGATCTCACGAGCCTTCTTGGTGCTCAACATTCCTAGAAAGCGATCCGCATCGCGCTTGGATAATTCGAGCAGGAGATCGGTCGCCTCATCGGCAGGCATCCTCTCGAGAAGTTTGATAACCGTCTGTACATCGAGCTCCTCGATCAAGTCCTTCTGCCATTTCAGCTCAAGCTCAGTGATGATGTCGACCTGGCTCTGAACATCCATCGTCTTCAAGAGGGCAGCTCGCTGATAGGGATCCAGCTCCATCATCATAGTTGAGATATCCGAAGGGGGTATCTCACGAAGCTGATCCATCTCGACGTTCAGTTGAATCTGTCCCGTCGCCTCCTGAATCGAGAGGGGCTGAACATATTTCCATGAAATAAAACTCTCCCTCGAAAGATAGTCGGCGTGTCGGTTGATGACCTTGACGATTCGATCGATAAATTTTTCCCAACCAAGTCTTCTCACGAGGCCGCGAATCCCTATATCGACGTGTGCCAGACGTAAATCGTTATCGACTTTTAAAAAATGTAGATCGTTTACACGCACGACCTTCCTATTGAATGTATCGACTACCTGTTGGTCGAGAATTCCGCTTCGAAAGGTCGTCTCATCTTCAGATCTATAGTTTGAAATAGGTTTTAAGGACTCCAAGGTTGCCTTGAGTTGAAAGCCATCAGTGGTCAGATGGAGATCCTTCCAAGGGACGAAGTAATATCTTTTTTGGAAAATGCCTCTGGATACGATGAGCGAGGTTACACGGGGATACGCCTCGTCGAGCGTAGCGGTGAAGTCATGTGGATGACCCACAAATCGACCGCGACGGTCCACGACGTCCTTCCTGACGATCTCCGTGAAAAAAGTGAACATAAACTGCCCTCTGGAGGTTCCATAATTGGAGCCCTTTTATCGCAAGTGTTTGATAATGCAATAAAAATCAGTCGTAAGTCGTAAGTATTAAGTCGTAAGCCTTCACAGGGCTCTTAATATAGACCTTATACTGACAGAAGAAATTATATAAATACTTACGACTTACCACTTACGACTCAGATAACATCCACAACATCCGGTAGGATCATCTCGGGACGATAGATAGCAACGATGAGTCGCTCCTTTGCAAGTTCAACGAGCTTATCCGCTTGAGCATCGGTCATGATCTTTCTCTCCATCATCTCCCTGATGCGTCTTCTCAAATTTTTTGCATACGAAAGCTTCGCACCTCCGGTGGGGTCAACTTCGAGGCATGCGGCTGATTCAGGATGGGAAAGAAAATCGATCACCGACTCCATCGCCAACGTTCTGTAATGCTCCCTGTTTTCGTGGGCAATATCGAATCTGGATTTTTTTGCATAGGCCCCCAAACTTGCCCTCAGACCTCGCATCTTCTGCAACATGAGTATCGAATTAAATATCTTCTTATTCGTTGAGAATGAGAAGATAGTTTTCCTTAGGACGCGTTCGAGAAGTTCATCGAATTCCTTGATATCCAACTCCGTTACCATCTTCAGTTTGTCCCAAGCCTCATCAGGCACTCCGAGATCGAAACGCATCTCCCAATAAGTGTGTGTAAGTAATTTTGCGTTATAACTCCTGATTATCTTGACCGGTATGAAATAGTTGTGGGCCACGATGTCGGCGGCCAGATGGGTTAGATATCCATACGCGGCTGCCCTCTGTCTATCCGTCTCAGCCTCATGAAGGATAAGCCATCCGATTCTCCAGCTATGACAATGATGCAGATATCCGGCATATTTCTTCCCCACGACGATATCCGGACTCGCCGTCCCGTATATGTAAGCTTCTGGGAATCGTTTTATCAGCTCACGGATAACGGGTATGACCGGGCTCAAATCAGCGAGCACCGTCATAGCGACATCGACGTGCATCCCAGGACCCCATGCAAACGCGTCTGCCGGAATCAGGAGAATCACTAAAAAAACCATTAGGGCATGGACAACCAACATGCGCCGCATTATAGTCCGGCGGCATTCAAGAGCAACCAATTTGAAGGGATATCAAATGAGCGAAAAAACTGAGGTTCTGGGGGATGTAAAAAATTTACTCGAATACGCCAAAACCCTCGGGATGACTGAAGTCACCTCAAAGGGTGCGCAGTCCGCGAATGATCCCGAAAGTCCTCGTGACGGTCATTCCGGAAATTCCAGCGAAGCTTCCGGTGCGACTTCGCTAAGCGAAGTAAACGATACGATCGGCGACTGCAAACGATGCAAACTTTGCGATGGCAGGAATAACATCGTCTTCGGTGTCGGCAATTCCGATGCAAAGATCATGTTCATCGGTGAAGGTCCAGGCAGGGATGAGGATATGAAGGGTGAACCCTTTGTAGGACGTGCGGGTCAACTTCTCACAAAGATCATCAAGGCCATGGGTTTCGAAAGAGAGGATGTCTACATCGCAAACATCGTAAAGTGCCGTCCCCCGAACAACAGAAATCCGGAACCGGATGAAGTTGAGACCTGCATTCCTTTTTTAATCAGACAGGCCGAACTTATAAAGCCTGAGGTGATCGTCTGTTTGGGTAGCGTCGCCACACAGAACCTGCTCAACACGGAATCCAAGATCTCAGCACTCCGTGGAAAATTTCAGCAGTGGCAGGGTATCCCGGTAATGCCGACATATCATCCGGCCTTCCTCCTTAGAAATTCCAACATGAAAAAACCGGTCTGGGAGGACATGCAGAAGGTCATAGAAAAACTATCCACCTAGCCCCTATTAGAATAATGCAAATATTATCAAGCATTTATACAACTTTACGCATTAGTTTTCGCCTAATTTCACCCCCCTCCTATCACTCAAAAAAATCAATCTAAACAGCATTTTATCAGCAACTTTTTGACATGAATTGCGATAAGGCCTATATAATTACGTCGGATAAAGGGAGGGTAGGATGACGACTGTTGGCAAACCGGACTTTAGCGCTGTAATTGCAGTTCTCGAAGGCTTAGGAGGCGCTTCGTTACAAGTAGGGGATCGGCTGGCTATAAGGCTTTTAACAGCTGGTTTAAAGTCGGGATTAATTCCAACCAGAAAAGTAACCGGCCACCTAGGGCGTCTATCCAGGCTCGAGAGATTTGCCGATGTAGACCAGGTTGAAATTTTGAGGGCTGCAGCTAGTCAGCTAGAGGCTCTCGCCGATATGGCTGGCGTTTCGAACGAAAGAACGGCAGCAGCTAGGTTGACAAGCGGTGAGTCAATTCCCGCACCGAAAAAGATATCCGACAAAAGACTTTTTCAACCAGGTGGCGGCGTCGTTGCACTGATGGGCGGCAACGAAGGCGATGAAAATCGTCCGATGTTGGTACTACAATCCCCTCAGTGGGCGGTGAGAAAACTTTTCGGACAAAATGTCGTCGGTTTCTTAGGCGCAGGTTCGGTGCTCAACCTTCAGACCGGAATGCATGAGACCGAACTTGAATTTCCAGGTTATCTTCTAAAGTTTATCCTCGGAAGGACGGCACGTTTCATAGTTTTCGATGATGAAGTTCGTGATGCCAGGGGAATAGTGGAGAGATCCTATCTCGGTAGAACTTGGGGAATCCAGAGGGATACCCTAGCCAAATCCTACCCAAAGGGCGCATACGTTCCAGATCTTCACGCTGAGGTAACTCAGCTCGAGGCCCCCTTCCCCGCTGTCGGTGAGGGAGGTCTCTGGGGCTTCAACGGTCTCGAGCGGAAGGGCGAAACAAGTTTCGAAAGCTGGAGGATCGTTCACCTTGGAGACCAAAGGTGGAGAATCTATGAATCCAAAAAATATATAGGCGATATTGATTTAGAGGATTACCCAATTGAACAGCCGAAGAGACCTACCTTCATGGAGGGTGTACAAAACCCTGAGACCGCCCAGATTCGACGTGAAGCCCTGTTCGAGGGTAAGCCCATGATCGTACCCTTGGGTTCCGGGAGCGGATTTACACAGGAGGAGGCATCGAGTCATCTAAGCATAGATGAGGCGGGCGATGTCACGATCGTCGATCCAAACGTGGACGTCGTCGAAGATCTGATCAAACTAGGTATACCGTTCGGCAGGGTGAGAAGAATTGTTGTGACGCACGTGCATTTCGATCACGTCGCAGGGATATGGCGCTTGCTCCGCTACCTCAACGCAAAGCCCGATCTAATAATTCATGCAAATCCGGAC
>CAYWIG010000180.1:0-4863 GCA_964458295.1 uncultured Myxococcales bacterium | reverse complement strand
CCTCATCATATGGCTTCGCAGCGCCGTACGGCCTTACGCATCCGTAACGAGCGGACATGGCATACTTCTCAACATACTCGTTGTGATAGTCAAATCCCCCTAAGGTCATAAGCCTCTTATCGTCATATTTCGGGGCATCATGCCAAAGATAAGAGATATTATCATCGTCAGAGTCCTTCCATTCTCTCACATATTTTCCGTAAATATCTCCGCCCAGGGAAATCCACTTTGAATCAAATGAATCCCCTCCGGTTCTCTGAATGTGCATATGATGGATGTGAGCGCACTCGTGATGAAACGTCGGCAGGTCTAGCAATCCCTTCTTAAAATGTATCACGCCGTCGGGTGTAGCGTATGCCGCCTTCTTCTTGCCTTCGTTGAATACAGCAGGATCAGGGAAATCCACACCCTTGAGACTATGCAGCATCCCTGTGGATAATGTATCAAGATAATCGATCGCCTGTTTTATCCTCGTCGGATCCGCAATTCCGGTATATCTGATGTGGGGAGCACCCCTCGATGCGCAATACTCGTTAAAATCATCGATTGTGATTTTGCCGTTCTGATCGGGCCTCAGTGCCGCTTCGTGCGGCGGAAATCCCTTGAACGGGACTATAGAATTATCCTCAGTTTTAAAACCCACCTGTCCATAATTGTTACATATGATACTCATTCCCGTACCCAGGTTGGAGTCATCGAACGCGCCTCTCGCTTTCAAGGGGACCGGATCCCCTTTGTCATTTGTGACTACTATTTCAACCGGCACTTCTGTAAATCCATCCCTGTTGCTTGCAAATTCACCCGACTTGTAAAAGCTGACATCAGCCTCCTTGGAGTCCTTGCTGTATGCGTCGCTATCGCCCAAGGCTCGAAAGTTGTTGCTACCGATCTCAATCGTCGTCATTGCACCGCCCCCAACCTCGATCCTCGGTATCAGATCATCGTCATCCCTTGCCTGTATGAGGACACCGTCTCCGCTGATCGTTTCGATCGAAAGTTTGTCACCGTTGTTTGTCGGAGTGAAAGGATTGCCGTCATGAAACGAAATGCGGCTCCATTCCGTGACGCCTCTTACCTTCACCATTTTTTGGTTCACATCGATAACCACGTGATCCACATTCTCATATGAATGATCGCCTTCAAAAAAGATGGCGGTCGGAGCAGTGTGAGGTTCTATGCTGACGCCATTTATCTGGGCGCTTCGTCCTCCGGCGACGAACCACATCCCGTCCGATGTATAGCGTATTTCGCCATCCTGAAGGGTGGCGCCATTCGGTAACGGCAGGTTGTTGCCGGTTATCGTGTAGACATCTTTATCAAATGTTATCCGTGCACCTAAATCCTCTAATTGCTGCAGTTCTTCGGGTATGTCGTGCGTCTCCGATGCATCGCCTGTATCATGATATTGCGATTCCTTTCTCAACTCATCGACCAGTCCCGGACTCCACCTTCTGGCCATATTTAAAAATGTGGTTCTCTCGTTAGAGGAGGAGTTTATATAGAATTTTCCATAATCAATATATCCGAGACTTAGAAAGGTTTTCATGACATCGTATTCGCTCTGACCGAGTGAAACAGCCTGATTGAAATATTTGAGAGTTGCATCGGAGGTCTTATCGTTCTTGACTAACTCAGTGAGTTCATCACGGTCGAGCAGGGCATCCCCGTTCGTATCGTGAGGATTGCCAAGATAGGTCTTTAAACCGATTTTATGTGAGCCCGACACACTACCCCCTTTTTGTCCATCGACTTATATTATCGGCAGCCGACACCCCCGAGTTGCTGGGTATAGGCCTTTTTTTATATCTGAAACCGACCATAACACATTGATATTGTTGGGTTATTATCGAAGGAGGCATGGTTATATGCAATCTTTTGAAGTTAAGGGCTGCTTCCGCGATCAGAAGCTCTTAGATATCGGCGAAGGAACGAGTGAGATTCAAAGACTTGTCATATCAAGATACGTCGGATGCTGATCTTCCAGTAAACTATCCATGTTCGTGACGAAAAATGACAGCAGGTGCGATGCATTTGCTGTCATTTTTTTGTCCAAAAAAGCGTAATTATTCAATAATATCATATATATATAAAAATACAGCCCCACCCGCAACATCACCCTCTAAGCTACCGATAATATAGATAAGGGCAGAAAGGATATTTATGTCTTCATGCGGTCGGGTAAATCCAAATATCGTAAGAGTAAACGTAGTTATAAATGAAGATCATTATGAGGGTATAAGCGATGCCGATATCTATGAAACGTTTAGAATCGCGAACGAACGCATGGAGAAGGAACTCGGCACAACCAAAACGTTTCACGTTCAAACAATACTCAGGGGTCGTTTTGGCAATGACGATCCCCAGAACCTGATGAATGATCATCTAGATGACAACGGAATGACGCCTGATTACGTAGTGGTTTTTAGTAAGGATGAGTGGTCGGCAAGTTACGGCGGCTACATGTTAAATCCTTATGGCATGACGCCGTTTCAAAATAGTGAACTCTCCCTGCGAGGATTTTGCAGCTCCTCGCCATCGCCATACTATCCAGATAACGTTATCTTTGGCGCGGTTGTCGATTGGGGACATATCCTCGGAGGGTGCGGATATGATCGTCGAGGAATTGAACATGTCGAGGTTAGCGATAAATCGTTCGGCGGGCAGTGTAGAAATGTTTCCGGATTAACGTGTGTTCAGATACCGGAGGTTCCAGACGAATCGCAGTGTCCTAATCTTATAAACGATCCCCATTTTGGACCACGAATCAGAAATAGAAAGCTTTGGATGGCTGAAACCATAATCCACGAGCTCCTCCACCCCTTCGGTGACAAGGGAATCTATGACCACGCGTGCGACGAGGATGTACCTGAATATCTAGCAAGATTGAGCGCCTTTAGTATGTGTGGAAACACCGTCTTCAACCTTATCAACTCCGAACCGGAGAAATGATCAACGCCTCATGAATGCAACTATCGGAACTGCGGGTAGGAGAAAATAGAGCTCGGTGCCAATTCGGGGGTAGAATATCGAAACGATTATCGCCGCGACCGATATGATTGGAACCAGCATATTGATCTTCTTGTAAAACTCGATAATCGACTTATCCAATTCCTTATCAACCAGGCGCCGCTTGTTCGTGGCATAAACCCATTTAATGTAATAGATCAATCCTACGGCCAACATGTTTCCTTCAAAGAAGAGCGCTGCAATCCTCTCGTTTCCATAATCAGTCATTATCGTCGTTGAGAACGGAATCATGCATATGAACATGAGACCAAGCAGGTTCAGCCACAAAATTCTCTGATCAGACTTATTGATAAAATGAAATTGCTGATGATGTTTCACCCAGAAGTAGGCCAGGATCACGAAGCTCTCAACAAAGTGAAGGAAGGCTGGCCATTGATTACTGATACGCTCCGATATCGACTGTTTAAGTTCCGCGCCCGTCGGGTCGATGATGTTGAAACTTAAAATCAGAAGCGTCATAACGATTGCGAAAACGCCATCGGAGAGCGCCTCGATCCTCCTCGTGCTCAGCACCAGGTGTAACTTTTTTGCGCTCGGTAATTTCATATCACCCCCACCTTGTATTTTTTAAAATAAGACCAAACGCTATCAAAAACATCAAAAAGCCAAAGGCCCTTTTAAGGCGCCTCTTCTCCACGCCTAGCATAAATCTTGCGCCGAGCATTGAGCCTAAAAGTATTCCTGGCGCAAAGATGATGCACTCACGCCAATTCACATGCGCCGCATACAGATGACCACCGAACCCACCTATTGCCGTAAGTCCTACAATAAATCCGCTAGTTGCTATCGCAACATCTATCGGTATACCAAAGATTATCGCCATCATGGGAACCATGAACACGCCGCCACCTATCCCTATCATCCCGCTTATCACCCCAGCTACGAAACACATCGGTATGGCGATAACCAAATTTATTGAGTAGAGGTCGGAACCAACCCTCCTATTCCAAACATAGAACATCCTATTGCTGAGTTCAGATGTACACTTTCTCTCGGGCTGAACGACCATAACCGCTCCCGATAAAATAACGATCAGCACGAGTATCGATGTCAATATGTCACTCGAAATAAAATCTGAGGTATATCCTCCGAAAAAACCTCCACTCAATGTGAAAACAGCGAATACGATGGCCAGCGTCCAGTCGACCTTTTTGGCCCTTCGATAGACGAGGGTCGCCCCAAACGACAATATGATCATCAAAAAGAGGCTAGTCGTTGCCGCCTCATGTATATTTACATCGAAGAACAGTTGAATAGGCGTATAAAGAGTCCCTCCACCTATCCCAAATATCGCAGCGACAAAGGCAACGAGGGATAGACAAACGGCGATCGCTATGTACGATATGAGTGTCATTCGCCCTACTATAACTAGAACGTATTTTTTTGCTAA
The DNA here is from genome assembly GCA_964458295.1 of uncultured Myxococcales bacterium. Lineage (GTDB taxonomy): Bacteria > UBA10199 > UBA10199 > 2-02-FULL-44-16 > JAAZCA01 > JABGOS01. The sequence continues at coordinate 446 of CAYWIG010000180.1, read as the reverse complement.
GGAATAAATTTCGGTGGTCCGGATGCCCTAACGAAGGAGTCTCCATGGAACTGCTTTCACCCAATTACGGTTTTCTATCAATAATCCCGCCATTTCTCGCAATAATCCTAGCGATCATCACGAGAAGGGTGATTTTATCCCTCTTCGTTGGAGTTTGGATCGGAGCCACACTGATATTAGGCAACAACCCCATCTCCGGATTCCTGCACATCATAGACCGCTTCATTCAACCTGCGCTCGCCGACCCCGACCATGCCGCCATCATCATATTCAGCATGCTGCTGGGCGGTCTTGTTGGAGTGATATCGAAAAATGGGGGAACTGCGGGCTTAGTTTCCTTGCTGACTAAAATCGCAAAGACACACAGAGGCGGACAGATCGCGACGTGGCTTTTGGGTATAGTTATCTTTTTCGATGATTACGCGAATACGCTCATAGTCGGCAAC
>CAYWIG010000179.1:0-4864 GCA_964458295.1 uncultured Myxococcales bacterium | reverse complement strand
AGATGCCAGCCGAACCGGATCGTGATGCCGATGGCGGATATCGACAGGTTATCGGTGGGCCATATACGGTTATCAAGAATCCAACGTGGAAGAGGATAAACTAGTTACGAATACTCCATGCCCTTCAAATTCATCGGTCAGCTACAAAACCCCACCTCCGAAAGCTATACAAGCATCATAAGCAGGGCTCGAAAAGCACTTGATAATTCTCTAAAAAAAACACCATAATGTGGTTCTAAGTCTGGTTAACGAGAGGAGATATTATGTTAAGGAAACTATCTTTGGTAGTAGTAGCTGTGCTTCTTGTTCCTGCCCTGTCCTATGCAAAAAAAAGTGAGCCAAAGCTTTCCATGGAAATCATCAAGGCAAAAAGCAAAGGGAGCTGGACGGAAGTTTTCTTTGCGATACAAAATCATGGGGTAAAAAATTCTGATGTGAGATGTTGTAAGGCCTACCTAGAGAACATGGACGGATTTGCAATCGCCAATTTAAATAGAGGTGAGCTTCAAGCACTCATTCATAATAAGGCTAAAACGGCAGCTATCGTAGGTGGTATTGCAGGTTTGGGTATGGGAATTGGAGGAGCAGCGGGTGGAGTGGATGAGCTCGCCTATGCCGGACTTGCTACAGCTGGAGCATCAGGAATAGCAGCTGCTGCTGGTGCAGCCGCTGCCGATAGCCAAAGACGCAATGTCATCATAGACGATATCATGAGAAACCGAACTTTCCCTGCAGGCCTTAAAGTTGCGGGTGCTGTCTATTTCCCTCCCAAGAAAAAGTGGCCATCTTCTAAAACAGCGAAGGCTCTTCATGTTACCTATGACGTTAAGGGCAAGGAATATACGATAAGCGCCCCTCTTACCGAAGAAGATTTTAAAAAGAAATCCAGCGGTAAGCCAAAGAAAAGACATAAATGGGACTGAAGGGGATTATTTGAAAAAAGGAGTAGTTAAAATAATACTACTTACGATCCACTATCAAACTACAACCCGGAGCGCTGAAGAAGGAGTTCGTGGCCGTTCCTTCTTCCTGGGAATCATCCCCTTCATCATCATCAGTTGATGCCTCTGAATCCGAAGCCTCCTCCTGAGGTTGATCATCAGTCACTCCTTGGCTATCACCATCTTCCTCTCCATCTGTAGGATCGTCAGATGCATCCCCCTCGACATCGATATTATCGGCTCCAAGGAGCGATGGATGGCGTGGAAAATCGGATGGCTCAAGGTCGAAGTCGGATGCGGATTCCTGGCTCAAAGCAAATAACATTCCATATACAGGGATGTTGTTTGCGAAGTTGCCCTCTATGGCAAATTCATTCATATTCGCCATCCCCTCCCACGGAGAATAGTGATAGAGCGCTGGAACTTGGGAGGCATGAGGCGAAAATGCTTCGTAGACGTAGCATCTCCAATAGATCTGTTCACACTCATCCTCATATGAATAGTAAACAGGACCATCGATCGCAATACCTGGAACCGCTTTACCAACACCCCCTTGATCGATATGGGCAAGCGAATCGAGATGAAGAGGTCTTTCGACATGAAAGTAACCCATCCCAGAAACCCACGATTGCGCCAGAGGATGAGCGCCGAGCTGAAAATCTACGTTCTGTGCTACCGCATCGACATATCCCTGTTTGGGATCGAATTTATAGGCCAGCACAACCGGCATCATATAATCGGCAGGACCGGAGCCCGTTCCATACGATATCGGATAGTCTGGCTTTCTTGAGTGCCTGTATGCGTTTTGTTGCAATCTGCTCGTATACTGATCCGCCAAATCGATAATTCTATTCTTAGCTCCATCTATGAGAAGCGCTGCCTCTCCACCAGGATCAACATCCGGAGGATTCGCAGCCGCCATTCCCCATACATTGATGATGTTGCGTGAATAGATCGGGCTACCGTGATCCGCCCATTCATCAGCAAAGGCATCCTTGAATGTAATCGTACTCGCGAAGAAATCTTCAATACCTGGAAGGATACCGTCGTAACCTGTAAGGTCATCGCCCGTCATCGCGAAGAGCTGACCCGCAGCATTCATACGGGTAAAACCGATACCGAAGAGCATATCCTCTAAATTCTGTCCGCCGACTGAACTCGCCGTGCAAATCGCCGGATCCACTGTAACGCAGATATCCGAATTCTCCTCAGCCCATCTCCACGCCATCAGCGCTCGCTTTTTATATTTAATGACATCGGGATCGCTGCTCCCAAGATCCACGATCGATTCCAAGATGCGAGCAGCCTGAGCCGATGCTGCGGCGAAGTTGTATGTCGCATACATGCTAAAATCATACACCCAGTAATCCAACGCGTCCTCATTTGCAAAGCCGTACGATGGGTGTCCTATCGCCTGAGAGCCTGAGCGCACACTTCCAAAATAAGGGCCATCCTCAGTATCCTGAGTATCGACCCAAAACTTAAGTCCGTATAGGGCTTCATCCAGAATATCGGATCTTCCGTTTCCACTCTCCGGAATGTTCAAGATTCCATCGACTAGGGCATTGGGAAAAATTTCATATAACGCCATTATCGTCTGAACCGCTTTGATATGCGTCGGCCGCCTATCGAAATCTCCAGCGTCGTGCCAGCCACCGTCTATCGTCATCTTCTTATCCTGCGGAGTTATCGTATCCTCTGGAAAATCCTGCGACCAGTCGTAGATGCTATCGCCGTGATCCAAGAAATACGTGTTCGTGTGACACACATCCCTCGTCCAGCTCGTATATGGCTCCGTCAAATCGGTACCACATCGCTGATGATAGAGCGCGCGGGATATATGATAGAAAGCCTCGAAGTTTTTACCGCCTACCTGAAATGGAAAGGATCTGCCGAGTGAATCGATCTCGATATAATATTCGCCATCAGGTAAGTCGGCTAAGTTGACCTCGTGCACATATTCACCGGAGAAGAGATCGACACCGGCTTCATCCCCAACGATCAACTCCCCTACCGTTTCTTCACCCACTATCGTCTCCTGGTAGGCGCGCTTCGTCGTCTGACCCGTCATAGCCTCCGCTTTGTCGGATCTTCGAATTACACGGTAGTCGAGTGATTCAGTAAGCGGCAACGGCCCCAAAGATCCAAGCCAGTACCCCAGATATGCGTACCTGCTCTCCGCCGCAGATGAGTATCCGAATTGATTCACCTTGATCGCCCTGGCGGCGTTCATCCCAACACCTGGAGTCAGGTTCCATGGCTCCAGCGGCGCAATTGCGACTTCGAAAGGTCCCTCGTTCGACAGAAAGTAAGGCCACTGTTCCCCCGGAGTGATTACATAGTAAACTTCATCGGGATCATCGCCAGGCGTGATCGTCGCCGTACCATCTTGAAAGGATACTTCATAACCGTCGTTTGGATCTACGGGAAGCTTGATAACCGGACTTGCGTTCAATTCATATGTGAAGTCATTCTTGAGTGGGGTTGCAAACTGTAGATAGAACTTATGACGAAGGTCGACTTCTGCATCCACGACATCGCTAGCTATCGTGAAACGTCCGACAGAGGTTGGCGAAACTGCTTCAGAATAATTTGAATCACTGTCGGAGGTAAGCGACCAACTTTCAGGACTTCCTGCAAGCGTCATGTTGATCTCGCCATCGATGATCACCTCCAATGTATTCAACGAAACGAGATTGAGATCGCCTTGCGTAGAGACAAGCTCAGATGGGGCGGGTTTAGTCCCCTCTGGGGGACCGCCTATCGCTCGAAACTCGGAGATTATCACCTCTCTATCCAGATCATCATTCTCAGGAATCTCTAAAAGGAAATCCTTGATGTGCGATGGATCGACCTCGCTTCCATTCAACAAATCATATACCGGAATCACGACGGTCTGCGGCCACTCTAAATCATCCCCGAAGTCCAGGAGTTGAATTATGTTCGAGGTATGACCTCCGTCCACCGGATCCCAAAAGTTAGGATCGATAAACCACATGCTGAGTGGATTTGATACTCCGGGATCTGGATCCAAAAGCTCCACAACCATAACGATACATCTCTGAAGAGAGAGATCTCGGTAGGGCTGATTGTTGTATCTGATTTGAACGTGACCTGAATGCCACTGATCACCTTCGAAATTTATATGATAGCCGCCGCCATCGATCAGTTCAGCGGAACCGAAGGAGCTGATCGTCGTAATCGAACTGGCGTCGGAAAGTGGAACGACAGTTCCCTCACCGATATTTCCATCCAAATCCTCAACCAAACACGGATCAACACTGGTCCCACTTCCTGTAGCTGGAAGCGACACGACGGCTAAAGCGAAGAATATCGCCAATATTTGAATGAAGTTCTGCCCTCTTTTTCTCACACCACACCTCTGATCAATGACTATAATATTATCGTCATATACAACAGCTGAAGTTGCTTTTATATATCCGTGTAATATCAGGTAGATACAAACTTCCTCCACATCACATCGAAGCTGGAGATCCCGGTGAGTCGGCTTAAGACCTTATAATTTATGATTTAATTAAACAAGCGATCCTAGCAGAACCGACCTACCCCTGTCTCGCAAAAGAGGTAATTTCCGTACATTGCAATGTACATGAAATATCGCTTATTCCCACTCTATCGTGGCCGGTGGTTTAGAGGATATATCGTAGACGACGCGGTTGATTCCCTTAACCTCATTTATTATGCGGCTGGAGATCCTACCCAAGACTTCATATGGAATCTTCGCCCAGTCGGCGGTCATGCCGTCGGTTGAAGTAACGGCTCTAACCGCGCACACATTCTCATATGTTCGCTCATCGCCCATCACGCCAACGGATTTTACTGGAAGCAAAACGCAGAATCCTTGCCATATTTTCTTATAGAGACCTGCGCCCTTTATCTCCTGCATATAGATCTCATCTGCA
>CAYWIG010000178.1:0-4866 GCA_964458295.1 uncultured Myxococcales bacterium | reverse complement strand
GTCGAGTGATGATGCGGTCGTGTCGGCGGCTCTCAACCAATCAGGCATTGCGCGTTTTTACGATCGCACGACTCTTGTTAATTATCTCAAGGTTTTGCCCCTTCCCAAGGTCACCGGAAACAACCTGGCGATAATATCGAGATCTGGAGGACACGCCATCTTAGCCGCCGATGCGGCTGAGGAGTGTGGCTTTCAGTTGGCACCCTTTAAGAAATCCTTTTTGAAGGAGGTCTCATCGCATTTTCGGGCGAAGGTTATAAACCTTACGAACCCCTTAGATCTTGGCGATCTCTTCGATTACGATTTGTACGTGAAGATTATAGAGAAAACTATTAAGGAGAAGAATGTAGATGGTGTTGTGTTCCTGCATACCTACTTTTCATCGACGGAGGCCGATGCATCCAGGGAGCTTATCGAGAAGACTAACGAGCTTTCGCATAAATACAAGAAGCCGATAGGTGTGTGTGTCGCTACCGATGAAACTGAGGTGGCGAAACTCAGGAAGAGTTCAAATCAACCGATCTTCACCTCTCCCCTTGAGATCATCAAGGCCTTGGCTCTGGCTAGGGATTTCTATTATGGAATTCATCCAAGACCGAAGGAGCCTCACGTTAAGGCGGATACCAAGTTTGTAAAATCTGTCTTTGAAGTCTGCAGAAAGGAAGGGCGTTCGCCCCTGCTTCAGGAGGGCTTGGATATATTTCAGGCCTATAAGGTGCCCGTCATCGGAAGTCGGTGGGTCACCTCGGCAGACGAAGCTGCCGCAGCCTCCGATGAGCTCGGTTATCCTGCGGTTATCAAAGTTGTCTCCCGCGCGATCTCACACAAGACCGACATCGGCGGCGTCGATCTAAATCTCAAGAACGCCTCGCAAGTTAAGGAGGCGTACAATGAGATGATGGAGACGATTCGTAAGAAGATGCCGAAGGCGGATGTTGAAGGAGTCGTGGTGCAGCCCATGCTAAAGCGCGGTTGGGAGATGATCCTCGGCGCGAAGAACGATCCTAACTTCGGTCCCGTAGTCCTCGTAGGCCTCGGTGGGATTTTCGTCGAGGTGTTCAAAGATACATCCATTCGCGTTGCCCCCTTCTGTCGTAAGGAGGCGGAGAAGATGCTCAGTGAGCTCAAGGGTTATCCGGTGCTCACGGGCGCGCGCGGTGGAAAGATGTACGATGTCGACTCGGTCATCGATAGCATCCTGCATCTCTCACAGTTGATCAGCGATTTTCCTGAAATCAAAGAGATAGACATCAACCCCTTCTATGTTCTTCCGGAGGGCGAGGGTGGCATGGCACTCGATGCGAGGATAATATTGGATAGCTAGGTCGGCGCTCTCAAAGATGGTTTCTCAAGGATCCCGTTACAGCTTCAGCTGAAAGATCGGTCACAAAGCTGTTCGATAGCACTTCCTGATAACACCTGCTCTGCGACTTGATCTCGGTCAATTCATAGAAAGCTTTGTCAGCTGCACCTCCGGCGGTCTGGCCATCATCGATCTCCGGTCTTTCGCTGCACGATTCGAAGAGCTTGGTGAGGGTATTCTTCATGTAGGAATCGTCGACCCTGCCGATGACATCCGATGCAGCGGCTTTCAAAATGCGTACAACCTTTCTCTCAACCGTCAATTTTTTGCGCATGCAGCCTGTGTTGTTTACCCCGCATTCCTTGGCCGATACGGGGATTGAACTTGCTGATATTATTAGAGAAACAACCATAACCGTATATAGAATTTTCTTCATAATCCCTCCTTACAAGGGCGATAACTAGCAATTTGCGTGCCAGCATAAGATGAGACAGTCGTATAACGAAAGGAACCTCTGCGTTAAAAAAAGTTTTTAGGCGGTTTTTTGGGTGCGCTTTAAATCTTCAAATCCTTGAATTGATTCCGGATGCATGAGAATATGCGCAACTATGAAAAAGAAGGTAAAAAAGAAAGCTAAGGCTAAGAAGAAGGTTAAGGTTAAGGCTGAGGTTAAGGTTAAGAAAAAGATAAAATCCAAACCTAAACCTAAACCTAAGCCTAAACCTAAACCTAAACCTAAGTCTAAACCTAAATCTAAGAAAAAAACCAAGGTCGAACTTTCACTGAAGGGGTTGAATGTCAGACAGGTAGCAGCGGTGATGTGTTCCTATCTCATGGAGCTGGGTTTTGATCCGGTCCTCACCGGAAAGGGTTGTGCGTCGGTGTACGGTGGTGCGGATGTTCGATCGGATGTTCTCGATTTTGTTGTAAGCGAATATCTCGTCGACGAGATCGAAGCCGCTATGAAGGTCTTGGGATATACCTGTAAAGTACATAGAACCTTCGCCAGTAAAACCTGTCCATACGAGGTGAGCTTCCTTCCTCCGCCGGTTTCGGTGGGTGATGATGTCGTTATCGATGTCGCCATCATGCAGACGACGAAGGGTGAGCTTCGAATGCTTTCGCCTACCGACTGTGTTCGTCATAGGCTCGCAGCATATTACAGATTCGGCAATCAGGGGGCAGTTGAGGATGCGGCGGCGGTCGCCAAGCGGCACGATGTCGATATCAAGATTATCGAGCGGTGGTCTCATTGGGAATGGGCTTCCGATAAATTCGAACATTTCATGAAACTCTTCCAGAGGGTTGGTTGAAGTCGATGACCGAGAACACATCCTCTCCAGAAACTAAGAACAGTATAAAATCAGTCAATGTAGATTACTACCATGAACCGTTCCCCGGAAGGATGGACTATTGGAGATTGATGGCCGCTCCTCGCTTCAGGATGAAAACGATTCTTAAGATTATATCCAGGTACAATCCCTCCAACCTCGTAGATCTTGGCTGTGGAAGTGGGGAACTCTTAAAGGAAATACAGAGGAAATATCCGCAGTTGAAGCTCTGTGGTGTCGATCTGTCTGAGACGCAGATAGATATAAATAAGCAAAGGGACTCATCGATAGAGTGGTATGAGATCGACCTCGATAGAGCTGATAACCTTCCAGAACATATGGTTGAAAAATTTGATATCATTACGGCATCCGAGATCATTGAACATGTGGATAATCCTCCCCTCTTCTTGAAAAATGCTTCCAAGCTTGCAAAGCCGGGAGTTGGAAGGCTCATCCTCTCCACACAGAGTGGGAGGATATGGGAGACTGAGAGGCGCGTTGGACATAGAAATCATTTTCTAAAAGGTGGGATGGAGGAACTTCTTAAAGGGGGAGGTTGGAATCCAATCAAGGTGTGGAATGCTGGATTTCCGTTTCATAGTATAGCTAAGTTTCTTGCCAACTTAAAACCTGGTTCTACGATGAAGAGTTTTAGCGATAGGCCCTATGGAACTTTTCAGAAAGCAGTATGTTTCATACTTCGAATGCTTTATAAGCTAAATTCAAACAGCACGGGTTCACAGTTGTTCGCTGTTGCGAAGAGAGGGTCGTGAGGAGTCGATAGTGTGTAGAGGAACTGAAAAGGAGTTTGGATATGAGTGGGATATCTATAACGAGATAATCCCACTTCATGAGAAGCAGTTCCAGGGTTGGATAAATCCAATCCCCCTCTCGTATTTCCGAGGTAAGAGTTTTCTCGATGCAGGTTGTGGAATAGGTCGCAACAGTCTGTGGGCGCTCAAGGCCGGCGCGGCATCGTGTGTAGCGTTTGATTATGATGAGAGGACCGTCAATGTAGCAAAAAGAAATTTGAATGGTTTTCATAACTGTAAGGTGGAGTTCGGGTCGATATACGACATCCCCTATGAGGATGAGTTCGATATAGTATTTAGCACCGGAGTGATTCATCACCTCGCAAAACCGAAGGACGCTGTTCGGGAACTCGTTAAAGCTCTGAAAAGCGGAGGTACTCTGATAATATGGGTCTATGCCAGTGAGGGAAATAATAGATATCTTAAGTTTTTTAGTCCCGTTCGTAGGTATTTTACATCCAGGATACCTCCGTGCGCGACACGTCTGATATCAAAACTCATGACCGCGATGTTAAAAGTCTATTTGCTGTTTCCCCACAAGAATATCTATTTAAACCTGCTCAAGGAGAGGTCGTTTAGGCATACGGAGGCGATGGTGTTCGATCAGCTGTTGCCAACGATTTCGCGTTACTTTACCAGGGATGAGGTTGTGGACTTGATCGAGGGGCTTCCGGTCGACCTAAAACATCTCACCCATACCCATGGCATGTCCTGGACCTTGGTGGCGAAAAAGGGGTAGCGTTTGATTCGAGAATTTTTAAAAAACAAAACCGTCAAAATATTGATAGCCGTGATGGTGATCATAATCGGAGTTGCGATCTGTCTTACCTCCGTAAAAAAGGATAGAACTCTTCTTACAGTGGATGAGGCGGCATGGATATTTGATTCCTATTATCTCAATCTATACCTATCCGGTGATTGGGATAATGATGAATGGCATGCACTGGATAAATATGCGAAGCATCCACCGTTTGGCGGATATCTCTTCGGTGCGCTGATGTGGATGATCGATGAGCCGATCGATAGTCCGGAACCGGCGCATTTCTGGAATAAAAACGATTTATCCAAGCTCAGATATCCAGAACCATTTTTCAAAGGTATAGAAGGACGTTTGTCGCAAAGGCAGCTTGTCGCTGGAAGATATCTTTCGATGTTCTTTGGAATCTTAACGGCTCTCATGACCATGTTGCTCGCCTATAGGTTGGCCGGCTTCTGGGGTGCGATATTCGGATACATTCTGTTGGTGATGAATCCGATATTTAGACATGTCGCTTCGATGGCAACTCCGGATGTATTCGTGATGTTTTTATCCGTGCTGGCAGTCTATGTATCAGTGGCGATTTCAAAAAGGCCAAGGATCGATAGGGCGTCATGGCTGATGGCGCTGTCGTTATCATTGATTCTGGGCGCGGCCTTTGCT
>CAYWIG010000177.1:0-4890 GCA_964458295.1 uncultured Myxococcales bacterium | reverse complement strand
TGAGTCGAATAATTCCCTCTTCTCCTTCTCGAGTGACTCGATCCTGAATGGCAACTCCTGAAGCTCACGCTTCTCCTTGAAGGAAAGTTTTTTTGGACCGACGTTCCTTCGCTTCATCTTCCTGGAATCTTTCTCGGAACCGCCATCATTGGGGATACTCTGCGAATAATTCTTTCTCTGCCTCAGCCAATCATCGTAACCACCTACGTACTCGACGACCTTCGCATCGCCCTCCAAGACTATAGTGCTTGTCACTACATTGTTTAGAAATTCACGATCATGGCTTACGAGAAGCACCGTGCCCTCGTACTTCACGAGCATGTCCTCAAGAAGATCGAGGGTGTCAGCATCGAGATCATTTGTCGGTTCATCGAGCACCAACACGTTGGACGGAAGTGTAAAGAGTTTGGCCAGCATAAGTCGATTTCGCTCCCCACCGGAAAGAACCTTGACCGGTGAGCGCGACCTCTCAGGTGGAAAAAGAAAATCCTGAAGATAGCCAAGGACATGTCTCTGTTTTCCACCCACGGTGATCAAAGGATTTCCATCACAGATATTATCCTGAAGGGTCATCTCCTCATCGAGCGCATCCCTAAGCTGATCGAAATATGCGATCTGCAGATTCGTTCCATGACGAAGGGTTCCTCCGCCTAAAGATAGATCGCCCAATAGAAGTCTTAGCAGCGTCGTCTTTCCCGATCCATTTGGGCCGATGACTCCGATTTTATCTCCGCGCATAACGGTCGTCGAAAAATCATCTACGATCTGATTTTCACCGTATCCAAACGAGGCATTTTCAACCTCAATCACGAGTTTTCCTGAACGTTCAACCTCCACCGCCTCCAGATGAATCGAACCCATTCTCTGACGAAGCGATCGCTTGAACTCGCGCATCCTCTTCAGGGCCTTCACCCTGCCCTCGTTACGCGTACGCCTCGCCCTGATACCCTTCCTGAGCCAGGCCTCCTCGCTCGCAAGCTTTTTATCGAATTCGGCCCTTCTCTTCTCCTCAGCGGCGAGGTCCGATTCCATGCGTTTAAGATATGCATCATAATCGCACGACCAACTTCTTAGAGAACCTCGATCCAAATCGACGATACGCGTCGCGAGCTTCCTGAGAAACATCCTATCGTGAGTCACGAAGAGCAGCGTCCCCTTATAGTTCAGAAGATATTCCTCGAGCCAACGTATCGTGTTTATATCGAGATGGTTTGTCGGTTCGTCGAGCAGAAGAAGATCCGGTTTGGCAACGAGCGCCTTAGCAAGAAGCACCCGACGCTTCATCCCTGCAGATAACTCCTCACATCTATCATCCTGACTGAGCTTCATATGCGAGATTACCCTCTCAACTTCGCTGTTGAGTTGCCATCCGTCGGCCATATCAATCTCATTATGAACCTTCTCCAATTTATTCATGAGATTTTGATCGGCCGACTTCGCAATCTGCATGCTGAGGTCATGATACTCTGCGAGCAGCTTTCCCTTGGCCTCCAGGCCACCGGCCACCTCATCGAAGACCGTCCCATGAAGCCCTGTAGGCACATCCTGCGGAAGATAGGAGAAGGTCGCGCCTCGCTCGCGAGCGATTTCACCTGAATCCGGGGCAAACTCACCGACGATCACCTTCATGAGCGTCGACTTTCCGGTTCCATTTCGCCCCACGAGACAGACCCTCTCCCCGCGCTCGAGGTTTAAGCTGATCCTGTCGAGCAATGGAACATCGTCGAATGCAACGCGAAGATCACTGAGGCTTAAAAGCGCCATCTAAGAATACCCATCGTCAGAAATTGATAGTGGACGCCCCTCTTAGCAGTCCATGTAAATGTGCGCAATAGCGCAATTATCGTTCCGGTTTGAGTTGCATCCCTTAAGAGGTCTGGGTTACGGTGAATCCAGTTATGGCTAAGAGAACCCGTCCACCAAAAAGATTTCAGCCGAAGGGGCTTACAGTCCTCTACGAGGATAAGGATATCATCGTAGTGGATAAGTCAGCAGGCCTTCTGACGATCGCCACCGAGAAGAAGGATCTAAACACCGCCTTCTATATCCTAAACGACTATGTGAGGAGAGGCATCGCTAAATCCAGGAACAGGGTCTTCATCGTCCACCGTCTGGACCGCGACACCTCAGGAATTCTCATCTTTGCAAAAAATGAGAAGGCCAAGACGACCCTACAGAAGCAATGGAAGGAGACCGTGAAGCTCTACCTCACGATCGTGCATGGCAGACTTAGGAAAAAAGAGGATACGATCAGCAGCTATCTTACCGAGAATAAAGCGCATGTCATGTATTCCACTAAGACTCCTGGCGTTGGGATGTTGTCCCACACCGCCTATCGAGTACTTCACGAAACTGACGAGTTTAGTCTTCTAGAGGTCAACCTCTTAACCGGCAGGAAAAATCAGATACGTGTACACTTGGCTGAGATCGGACATCCTGTTGTGGGTGATAAGAAATATGGCGATCGGAAAAGAACTCATAAGAGACTGGCGCTTCACGCCAAGTCTATCTCCTTCAGACACCCAACGAATGGCAAGAATCTTACATTCGAGGCTCGGGTGCCGTCGCATTTCAACCGCCTCATCGATTCAGATCAGCTTTACAAAGCTCCAAAAGACCACTAGAAGGGCCCACTTCAATCTAACGATAATACTAGAGGTTCAATATGGCTTGGTTTTACCTGCTCGCTGCTGGTGCACTGGAAATCGCGTGGCCCATAGGATTTAAGTACTCCGATGGATTTACAAAAATCCTCCCCACCATTCCGACAATGTTGGCATTACTTCTCAGCTTCCTGCTCATGTCCATATCCGCAAAGACGCTCCCGATAGGAACCGTTTACGCTGTATGGACCGGTATCGGAGTCCTTGGAACGGCACTCTGCGGTATGTTATTATTTCAGGAAAATTATGATTTCCTCCGCGTTTCGTTCATAATGCTGATTTTCATAGGCGTCGTTGGATTGAAGTTTACTACAAAATAACTTTCGAATAGACTTCCTGATCATGACTGTAGATAACACACAGATAGCGCTCGGCCATCATCCCATCACCACAACTTCGGAAAAGTTTTCCGATCTTGGATTGGATGATGACATCCTCGCTTCCATCAAGCGAATCGGTTTTGTAAATCCAACGCCGATTCAATCGGCCGTAATCCGCCCCGCATTGGAGGGAAAAGATCTGCTGGGATTGGCTCAAACCGGATCCGGGAAGACAGCAGCGTTTGTGATTCCACTGGCCTCTCGTCTACAACACGGTGAAGGAGTACGCGGCCTCATCATCTGTCCGACGCGCGAAATCGCCATGCAGACGGTGGCCTTCATAAAGATTCTGGGTAAATCGCATTCACTCAGCTGTGCATGTATAATCGGCGGAATGAATATGAGGCAACAGATTCGTGAGCTAAAGGATAAACCTGATATTATCGTAGCAACACCCGGCAGGCTTCTCGATCATATGGAACGCAGGAACATACGGCTCAACAACATCAAAGAACTCGTACTCGATGAAGCGGACCACATGCTGGATTTGGGTTTTCTTCCACAGCTGCGAAGCATCATTAAGAAGGTTCCTAAGGATCGCCATACGATGATGTTCTCCGCAACGATGCCATCCCAAATTGAGGGGCTCGCAAGAAATTATCTCAACGACCCTGTTCGCATCGACATCATACCGGATGGACGTGCCGCCGAAGGCATCGAGCATCGCCTCTATCTCGTCGATGAAAGTGATAAGAAAAAGTGCATGCTCGCACTGATCAATCAGGAGCTCGGTTCTACGCTCGTATTCACTCGCAGAAAAGTCGATGCTGAATGGCTCTGCAGAATCTTGGAGAAGGAAGGTCATCCGGTCACGAATATTCATTCCGACCGCACGCAGCAGCAACGCACGAAGGCACTAAAGAGTTTTCGCGCGGGACAACATCGTATCCTCGTGGCGACTGACATCGCTTCGCGTGGAATCGACATCCCTGGAATTGAACATATCATCAACTTCGACATTCCACAGACGGTTGATGAATACATTCATCGCGCGGGTCGCACCGCACGCATGGACGCGCTTGGAATCGTATCCACCATCGCATCATGGATTGAGAAAGAGATGATCGAAAAGATCGAGAAGGCTATCGATCAGAAGCTCCCTCGCTGTGCCGCTCCAGGCGTTGAAGAATACGTTGAGAGCAAGCCTAAACCTGCCGGAAAGCGAAGACGTCCGAGCAGGTGGTAGATCGAGCCTCTCACATTTTAGAATCACCACCCCAAAACAAAAAAACGCCGGTGCCCCATAAAGGGATACCGGCGTTAATCATTTCACTAAAATAATTCTACTCAGGCTTCTCCGCCGCTGGCTTTGCTTCTTCCTTCTTAGCTTCATCTGCAACCGCTGCTGCCGATGGGGCTGCTTCCTGAACTACAGCTGCTGCCTCTTCTTCGACCACTACAGCATCGTCCGCCTTCTTCTCACAACCCAAGAACATCACCGACAGGCCAAGCACCATAACTGCTACCAATAATTTCTTCATCTTAAACTCCCCTCCTATCAAATGGTTTTAAAGTTATATATCGATTTGAGTGACAGACATATACAGCCCTTCTTTTGCCGGTGCAAGGGAAAATGGCCCCTCAGGCCCTTATAAGCTCTATCAACCTGTCAGGAGAAAGCGGATTCGCCTCTATCTCCCCCCTGCAGGTATACCAGCATTTGGCACATGAAACCCTTTTGAGTTTCTCCCTGCTATATTCCGAATGATGACAGAGCCTTGGCAACTCGGAACACTGCTGAACATAGCCATCAGGCGTGACCTGCACCCATCCACGCCCAGCCTGACAGTTTGGAATATGACCATCGCGAAAATACTGCTTCAACCCCGTCAGATAATAATTCGAGT
>CAYWIG010000176.1:2712-4901 GCA_964458295.1 uncultured Myxococcales bacterium | reverse complement strand
CAAGCAATGTTTCGAGAACGCCTATCGCGTTCCAATGATACGTCCGCGTCACCCGTGGAACGAATCCGCTGGACCCTCCTACATGAACACGTGAGGCACCTCGAGCAACGCCTGCTATTTTCATAGCCCCCCAAACCCCTATCGATGCGGGATCAGTTCGCGCTATCTCCCTGAGTGCAGAAAGTGCGCCGGTTTGCCTCTTCAAATCATCTAGCGCTGCAAGATGTTCAAACGCCATTGACTCAGCGATATCGCCATGAAGCTCTACCGGAACTTGGTAATTATCCATGCCGAATGTTTCTGCAAGGCCCCTTTCATAGGCCGGCGCCAGGCGCTCGTTTTCATTTAAGGGAATCAGTATTTGATAGGGTCCCCTGGAAGGATTGGCTCTCCAATAATCCCGTACTCCTCCTAAAAGTACCGCCGCTGACTCCTCCGCAGTCAATCCACCATCGAGGTGCAACCCCATCGGAGGAACTGCGACTTTCATAGCGCCGCGGTGATCCGCTTCACGAAGAAAATGGGCAACCAAGTTTCTTATAGCATCCTCTCCATCCGGCATAAGTCTATGAAAGCCATCGACCATATTTAAAACCACTGGATAAGGCCCCTCATCGCTACACGTAGGAAGTAAATTTCCTGGAATCTGTGGTTTTTGAAGCCTTGAGAGAATTCCCCTGTACGCCTCGAAATGCCTCGCGCCACCAGCTGCGTAGATAGCCTCGGCAACTCCATAAGTTGAGATTTGGTTTGCAGGATGAAATACGACATATGCATCACATTGCAGTTCAACGATCGGTGATGCCGTGATACCTATCATGTGCGTCGAGCCCCAAGGGCCGACACCAAAAGCACTCGCTTGTCTACCAACTACTCCACTAAACATTTCCCTATCCCTCTTTCTAATACACGCACATGGACAAACGCTGATTTACATCATTTTTTGCGCTATCCATGCATCTGTATGGATGAATCAAACAGCGACGACTAACAGAGGATCCTTCTATATACTTAATTTGTGCATCGCAATTTCAGGATGCACCCTTCACTCTTTAATCACGTCGCAAACAAGAACATCGGACTTATACAGAACAAAACAAATTCTGACAAGCCACTATTTTTGTTTAACATCTCCTCATTTTAACCGACCACTCAACTCGCGGCGTCGACCTTTCTTAATTTATCGCAGGATAAATCAGATCCCTCTTCCCACAGATAAGAACGATATCAGGTGGGCCTTATCGATATTCCCGTAGAAAAGTTGCGTACTTTTTTATCTAAATTCGGCGGCGGGGTATATCAGATAGTCTTTTCGTGTCAAGTGGCCATAGAGGCTGTTTTACACGCTCCTGAGGCGAGAGGCGGGTGGGGAGACGAGCGCCTTGATACGCACCGCTTCTCGGATGATAGCCTCAAATACCTCTTCGAATGCGATAATGGGCTCAAGGATAAACTGAGCATACTCTGCAACGGCCCGGAAGTTGAGTGACCAATCCGCTTCCCTCCAATTCTCGATATATAGATACGAATCGCCGCTCAGCGTCGTTTCGATTCGCTCATGAAGCGCATTGATGATATCCCTGGAAAAACGAATCCTCCTACCGTCGGGAAGGTTGATGTGTCGATCACGGTCACTTCTTCCGCCCGTTATAAGATCACGTCTTACATCTTCGGGCCTGAGCCCAAGCATCTCCGGATTTTCCATGAACATATGTTCTATATCTTCCGCTCTGTGCTGGCTCGCAACTTCAGCATCGCTCGGTGGCTCTCCCTCCTCCTCGACTAGGCGCGGTCTCCTGAGCCTTCGGTCCTCCTCTTCCGCAGCTCCTGAAAGAGCTCGAATTGCATCTTGAAGCGTTGGAACGATTTTTCTCCACAAATCCCTTCCTGCTGTCGCACGCTCGAGCGTACGATCGGCAAGCGCCTGCACTTCCTCGTTGGAAAGATCATGTGACGCTAAAGCACCGTGGGCCCTTCTGAGTTCGCGCATATAAGATCCAGATTCATGGGCTAGTGCATATAATCCATGCGTGCCGGATCCACCGGAGAACTCATCATCGTCTGCTGAAAGCATGACCGCAAGGTTCGGACGAAGCTCTCCCCAATCCTCGTATGAATGGCGTGACCCGTAAGGCTGAATTATTTTTTTACTCCTCTCCCCATGTTGAAAGACGATCATCCCAGACTGA
>CAYWIG010000176.1:0-2702 GCA_964458295.1 uncultured Myxococcales bacterium | reverse complement strand
TCTATAGTTGGACCTCTTGATACTAAATTATCCCACGAGAGAACCATCGATTCATGACCAGCCCTCAAGCGTTCTCTGTGATCATAACTACTGAGTACGAGTTTTCTTCTGTGACGTTTTTCAATCGCCCTAGCCATCCTGTTCAACCAATGATTGCCTTTCGGAAGTATCCTGGCCTCCCTGCCTGCCTGATAATGAAACTGGCTCTTGAATGGTTCATAACGAATACCCATACGCGAAAGGGCGGCCTCGCCTACCGCATAAAATCTATCAGCCGCTGCAGCAAAGACGGAAACCTCCTTGTGTTGACCAGCTGCACCTCGCATTTGACCAAGACCACTCCCGAACTTCATTCTAAAATCGGCATCTTCGAGCCTCTCGAGAGCGCTCCTGTATGTACCCAGTGCGGATAACCACAGTTCTTCGACTCGTTCCTCAAGGGCCTTCGCTTCAGCACGCGCATCCTCGAGCTCGCCTAGCACGCTACTTATCTTTTCAACCAAAAACCCCAGATCCAATGTGCGATCTACACCCTCATCCTCCACCTCACGCCTCTGCATCAATATTGCATTCCCCTCATCTAGATCCAGACCATCATGCCCGTGTGGTTTCATCAGATAACGCCTGAGGGAGACTCCTTTCAGTGACGACTTTGGAACATCGATGGCGACACGATCGGGATTCGTACTAAATGGCTTTAAATAACATTTCTCGTAGTGTGTAAGCTTATAAACCCAACTTGCAGATTGCTTCGATAAGACGACACCCAGTTGGATTTCATCGAGCATCCCCTCGATTTCATCAAGGCTTGCCCCGCGCTCGACGATCCTTTCAAATTCAGCGATGTGAACCTGAAAGGCCTCAACATGAGCACGCATCATATCCAAAAAAGCCCTGAACTCATCGATGTTATGACCGCGGTCACTTCCATATTCACCTAGCCCGACCTCCAGAAAACCATCACTATTGCCGGGGGCCGGTTGTAGTCTGAAGAGGGGAGGGGCGCCCTCGTCGGTGGAGGTATTATAATGCCAGAATTCGTGAAGCGCGACCGGTGTCGGTTCATCAGACATGAGGTTCGCCCAACTTAGGCTTACATATGGTTTTACAACGGGAAGTTTGAATGCAGGTGAATTCACTTCGAGATATGATGCCCTATGCCCCAGATGATCTTCGGTATCGAAGAGAAGCAGATGGCTTTTTGTTGCAAGTTCACGTGCCCTGACTTGTAACCACGATTCACCATCCTGGGCGGGGTCGATCACAACCTGACAGCGCTCGCCATTATCATGGATCATGGCCTTAATACCTCTTCCCTCAAGATGCCTTATCGCTTCCTGCGCTAATCCCATATGTTCTTCAAAACCGCTTTTTTCCATCAAGGCGTCGCTTTGAACTTTTAAGGATGGCACTGCAGAAAGATCAAACTCCGGATCGATCTCGCCGATGAGCGGCCTCGACTCTGAAGTGATCAACGGGGGAGGTCTATAGACGCTTCTCGCATCCGCTCTAAAAATCGCGGGTGTAAATCCGGCATTTCCCGTTCCTGCTCTGAAGGCACCAGTTGGAGTAACGCCATTCACATAGAAGTCGTCACCAGCAAAAAGTCCTGGAGCCGCAATTCCCGGCAGTGCGGATGTGCTTGCACCGAGAATTCCACCCGTTCCAGCCGTGAATGGGAGGCGTATCGATGCAGTTGTTGGGGTTCCTTTAAGCATATCCCTTTCCTATAATGATCTAGTGTCTCGATTATCGCCGTACGCATAGAAAAGTTGCCTAAAAAGGCAACCCTACTAGGTTAATGATAATATTAACTTTTTAGCAACTTAAACAAGAAAACGTCCAACCTAATCGGTTGGACGATAATGGCGCGCCTGGGAGGATGTGCGGATCGAAGATCCGGCTTCCATCGGTCTATCATCCTACCCCTGGTAGGATCCATCTTTATAGCCTTTGCGTCAGCGAACCCCCGATAAATTCCTCAAGGATTCGGCGAGCTGATATAATAAATGCTTTGCAGCGGGGCCCATTTACTAGATGTAATCAGCGCGCCTGGGAGGATTCACCCTCCGGGTATCCACGGTTGTAATCGTCGCGGGCTTACAAACCAATCCCGCGCCTCAACAACCGCGTACGAACCCTACGAAAGCTCTCACCCCCACCGACCACCACAAATACAAATGGGGCCATAAGGCCCCATTTGTATTTGGCGCGCCCCATTGTCAGGACGTCGAACCTATTTATCAAAGCTTCACCTATCTCGTAAGCGCCCGTAATATAAATGAGAATGGGCAGTGAGGTCAATTGTTGATTTTTTCCTTCGGCTACCACTGAGCCCTAAGTTGCCACCAAATGCGTATTAATTTGCAAATGCGCATCGAGAAAAAACCAATCAAGGAACTGAATCCATCGCCCTATAATCCCCGTAAGATCTCGGATGAGCAACTGGCTCGTCTCAAGGCCTCTATTCTGGAATTTGATCTCGTTGAGCCCATTATCTGGAACAAACGGAGCAAGAGTGTCGTCGGTGGGCATCAAAGGCTCAAAGTTCTCGAATCTCTCGGGAAAAAAGAGACTGATGTCGTGGTGGTGGATCTGCCTCCCTCTAAAGAAAAAGCCCTGAATCTTGCCCTCAATAAAATAAGCGGGGAATGGGATTTAATTATAATTTATTATGTGATTATTGAGATCTACACCGGGGA
>CAYWIG010000175.1:0-4920 GCA_964458295.1 uncultured Myxococcales bacterium | reverse complement strand
GAAGAATTAAGAGTTTAATTGAGAATTAAGATTTTTTTATAATGAAAGTACCGCAATTCTTAATTCTTAACTCTTCATTCTTAATTTTATATTCGCCCTGTATGTTGCGCCTAGACCCATGATATACGACACATAGAAATGCCCATGAGTCTATAAAAACCCATGGGCAACTATATTTTAGGAAAGACAGCTACTGCTCTTCGGTCTTCTCTTCAGCTTTGTCCTCTTCAACCGCTGGCTTTGGTTCAGCTTTTGCTTTCTTCGTCGTCTTCGCAGCGTTGAACTTCTCATAACGCTTCTGGAATCTCTCGACGCGACCGGTCGTATCGACCAAGCGCTGCTTACCCGTGAAGAAAGGATGGCACTTTGAACAGAGTTCGATCGTGAAATCCTTTCCTAGGGTAGAGATCGTGCTGATAACCGCACCACAGGTGCAGGTTATTTTTACGGGATTGCTCTGTGGATGAATCTTCTCCTTCATGACTACACTCCTTTTTCTTTAAACGGTGAGGCGACCTAGCATGGGAATGGATGCTTGGCAAGGAAATATTGCTGATTTTATGGGGGTTTGTGGGGTGTTGCGGTTAAGAGCTATTCTGAGCCCTTGACCGGGGTGCCATGTGGCCTTCTGGATCTCGGGTCGATTCTGCCCCTATTTAGCTGCGCCGACTTTGGTTGAGGCTTTCTGGCGACCTGCCTCGAGGCATTCTGGCGGATTTTACTTCCACTTCCGATCTTATCCGCATTCATGATGATGTTATCCAAGAACTTGATTCTCATCTCATCCGTGATCTGGGCCGGTTTGTGTGTCACGACCGGGGTCGTACCCTCTTCAATTCCAGCCAGACGCGCTGGGCGATACGGCGTTTCAGTAGCGATACGCCTTGCCTTTTTGAACTTATCTCTACCCGACTTGTAAGGCTCTAAATTCTTTGGCCTATTTTGTTTCCGGTCGAATTTATCGACTGTTGCCTGCTTCTTTGGCGCAGTCTTCGAGGATTTTACCCTCTTATAGTCGCGTCTTGCACCGTAAGTATTAGGAACCCTTTGTGTTTTTGAACCCAAAGGGCCTGAAAATGGATTCTTTTTACCTCTGACGTCGTTGCTCATAAGTGGACCTCTATTCAAAAGTCTTGGATGGTCGAAATGACCACCCGTTCTAAGATAAATGCAAGATCGCTGCCAAAAGTGACGTTTTTGAAGAAATTTAACTATATGTAATTATTGAGATATTTCAAAGTGGCAACGGACAGGATCGGCTGAAACGGCCAAAATCACCCCAAAATGCTGATTTTCTGGGGGGATAGGACCCCAGCCTCATGCAGGGATTTATTTCCCCTTGTGATATCAATGATAAAGAATTACTCGCCCGGTATGCGTGAATCCACAAAGCAAGCTTTGGCAGTATTTGCGTTGTTGTTTGTAACAGCGATATGGGGGGCGACCTTTATATTCGTCAAGTGGACGGTCGCCGAACTAGATCTATATTACTTTTTGTTCCTTCGATTTTTCATCGCATCCTCGTTCATGTGTTTTTTCTTCTATAAAAAAATTAAAAGGATGACCTTTGCAACGCTCAAGGCGGGCATAGTGCTGGGAATTTTTCTCACAGGCACCTATGTTGCGCAGACAGAAGGATTGCAATACACGACAGCATCGAATGCAGCACTGATTACTGGTTTGTATATGGTTGTGGTTCCATTCTGCTCGATTATTTATTTAAAGAAGAAACCTACATTGTTTTCGTGGATCGGGGTCTCATTGGCACTGGTGGGTTTGTTCTTACTTACACAATATAGTCTTACAGGAATTAATCTTGGGGATGTTCTTGTGATGCTCGTTCCATTTACATGTGCGTGGCATATAGTCTTTACCGATAAATTCACAAAGGATCATTCTGTAGCTCCTCTTATAGTGGTTCAATTTATCATGGCGACGATCGTGTGCGGTGTTATGACTCTGATCAGAGGATCGGCGACGATGGCCATCCCTATGATCGGTTGGTATACTTTGGGTATTACTGCGATATTTGCGACCTGTCTCGCCTTTGCCGTTCAAACGCTTGTGCAGCGCGTAATCGATCCTACGCGGACCGGAATTATCTTCGCCATGGAGGCGGTCTTCGGTGCACTGTTTGGTTATTTCGTAGGCGGCGAGACGATGACGACAATAGCGTTTGTCGGCGCATGCTTGATGGTCGGCGGTATGGTGATTTCGGAGATACATCCTTTGACGAAGCATTTGATTGATAAGGTGGTAGGTTGAGGCAATTAAGAATTGAGAGTTAAGAATTAAGAATTGAATGAAGAGTTAAGAACTAAGAATTTTTTGCTGAAGAATAGTTTTTTACTCCAATTTGAATCCTATCCTAGTATGCTCCATTGTAATCGGATTCATTAGTTCATGGATTGCTGAGAAAAGGGATTGGATAGCTTTATCATGAGTTGATATTTTGTTTTCTAAATCAGAGATTTTTTCAGCCAGTTCTCTATTTAAAGATAATCGATGTCTGAGCTTCGCAAATGCCCTTATAATGAATATGCTTATATCTATTGCTCTTGGTGAACGAAGGACATTTGCAAGCATTATTGCGCCATATTCTGTGAGGGCTTTTGGTAACACCCTGGAATATTTAATGTTTTCGAGGATATCGCAATTTGCGATAACCTCTGGCAATTAAAAGCTGCTTGATATGCAAGGTGAGTGTCATGTGTATGATGACCAATTGAGATGGTGGGCAATTAAGAATTATCTATGATCAGCGTTTTAACTCTTAATTCTTAATTAAACTCTTAATTCTTAATTATTAATTCTTAATTTCAATTAAAGCATCTTCAAACATTCTTCAACATTCGACGTGCCAAATATCTCCAATTTAGAAGGGAACTTTGTCTTGAGGTTGGATTTCGGAACGATTGCGCGTTTGAATCCCATCTTCTCCGCTTCCTTGAGTCTAGTTTCTATACCCATAACTGCACGGATTTCACCTGCGAGGCCAACTTCACCGATTACGACGGTCTCATGGTCGAGAGGCTGATTTTTAAAGCTTGAATTGATGGCTGCAATTACTCCTAAATCGGAAGCTGGCTCGTTGATCTTAATTCCACCCGCTACATTTAAGAAGATATCCTGACCTTTGAGCTCAAGGCCTTCGATCTTTTCTAGAACCGCGACGAGTAGGGCGACGCGATTTCCATCGACGCCGATTGAAGTTCTTCTGGGCGTTCCAAATCCAGACGATGTTACGAGTGCCTGTACTTCGAGCAAAACAGGTCGTGAACCCTCTAAAGATGCAACCACAACAGAGCCTGGTGCAGCTTTCGGTTTTTCCGCGAGGAAGATTCCGGATGGATTTGGAACTTCCTTTAAGCCCTTACCGGTCATTTCAAATACGCCGATTTCATTCGTAGAGCCGAAACGGTTTTTCATCGTCCGAAGTATTCTAAATGCATGGCCGCGCTCGCCCTCGAAATAGAGAACAGTATCGACCATATGCTCCAAAACCTTTGGGCCCGCTATCGCCCCGTCCTTCGTAACGTGACCGATGAGAAACGCAGCGGTCCCGGAGGCCTTTGCGTGGCTTAAGATCTTCCCAGCGGATTCCCTTACCTGGCCGATGCTTCCTGGTGCGGATGTGAGATCGTTTGTATACATCGTTTGAATGGAATCGACGACGATAACTGAAGGTTTATTCTTCTTCGTCTGCTCTAATATCTTTTCGACACAGTTTTCGGTTAGAACCGAAAAACCGGAGTCGGTAATATCCATCCTGTCGGCGCGAAGCTTTATCTGAGATGCACTTTCCTCTCCGGATACGTAAAGACAACTTCGGTTATTCGATGCGAGTTTAGAGAGCGCCTGCATGATGATCGTCGATTTTCCAATTCCTGGATCACCACCGATTAAAACTACGCCGCCCGGGATGTATCCGGATCCAAGCACTCGATCGAACTCATCGATTCCTACAGGGATGTGTTGACCATCATCACCATCGATCTCATTGAGCGGTGTGGGGGTAGAGGCTTTGGTTTCAGAGATCGAGGCCCTTTTGGCTTCTATCTCCAACGCCTCCTCGGCGTATGTATTCCACTTGCCACACTCCGGGCATCTGCCGAGCCACCTGGGCGACTGCGCGCCGCAGTTTTGGCATGAAAAAATCGTTCTTTGTTTGGCCATATCTTCGCCATATCAATGAATGGATTGAAGTTCAAAGGAATTGTTGATATCGGGACTTATGTATTTCAACCCCCAGGGGTTTGGATATTGGGTAGCGTGTTTTAACCCCTGGGGTTGAAATATCCATCATGACAATAAGTACCAGGTACTTATTGTCATCTCTTTTAAATCAGGACTTGATAAGTGAACGGCACATGGTGCAGCATTTTTGCAGCACCTGCTAAAGGATTGGTGTTTGATTTATAAGGCTTTTTTGTTGGCACATCGTGTGCAAGCAAAGGCGTTGTTTTTTATCAGGAGAGGTGATAGCGTCGCAAATCCTTAAACAGGGGGTGTTTGTGAAGCATATCTGCACATTTTTGGCTACAGGATGTTACTCGGGCTACCTGCCCATCGCGCCGGGTACGTGGGGAACGCTCGTGGCTATACCGATTTTCTGGCTGCTCGGCTCCCTTTCGCCATTCGTCTATCTTGTTACGCTCGTCGGATTTATATTCCTATCGATCTGGGCGGCTGACTTTGGCCAAATTAAGTTCGAGAGAGAGGATCCGCCGCAGGTCGTGATCGATGAGATAGCGGGTTATCTCGTTACGATGGCTTTTTTCGAACCGTCACTCGTTACAATGATAATCGGTTTTTTCCTGTTCAGGCTTTTTGACATCATCAAACCACAGCCAGTGGCGTGGTTTGAGAAAAAATTCTCCGGTGGAGTGGGTATCGTTCTGGACGATGTGATGGCAGGGA
>CAYWIG010000174.1:0-4967 GCA_964458295.1 uncultured Myxococcales bacterium | reverse complement strand
TTTTTGCCATGACGTTACAATTAAGAATTAAAAATGAAGAATTAAGAGTTTAATTAAGAATTAAGAATGAACGGTCAATTCTTAACTCTTAATTGTAATTCTTAATTATTAATTCTTCATTCTTAATTCAAAAAAGGCTCGCCTGTCATTTCTAACAGACGAGCCATTGAATTTACACGCAAACACCTTATTCCGCTGGTTTCTCCTCAGCTGGTTTCTCCTCCGGTTTCACTTCCTCCTTAGGAGCCTCCTCAGCTGGTTTCTCCTCAACCTTGGCCTCCTCCTTAGGGGCTTCAGCAGGAGCAGCGGTCTCTTCCGCCGGTGTTTCGGTTGGCGCTGCTTCCGCAGCGGGGGCCTCAGCCGGTGCTGCTTCTGCTGCGGGGGCCTCAGCCGGTGCTGCTTCTGCTGCGGGGGCCTCAGCCGGCGCAGCCGCTACCTCTTTAGGTTCCTCAGGTTTCTTCGATGCCGACCAGGCTGTATAATGCTGCTCGCAATATCCCTTTTTAAACATCGGCTTCTTGCAATTCTCTTCGCCGCAAGTCTTATAGCGTGCCTTTACTTCAAGCTCCCCACGCCTCCACTTGCGATAATGAACGTTGCAGTATCCCTTCGCCCTATAGGGCCTCTTACATCCTTCGATCTTACATCCCTTTTCTACATTCGCTTCCATCTCTGACTCTCCTCTTCTGTTCATTTTCGACATCAAAGTGTCGATGGTTTTAAATCCTATTGTGTCATCTTATCCGTACTATCATCGGTAGGCTTCAAAGTTTTAAACGATGGAGGAAGTGCCTCCTGACCATCCGCACCTTGAATTGGCGTACCCTTGTTCAGCTCCTTCTTTATGAGTCCCTCGAACTCTTTCCTCTCCGAGTCCGTGACATCCTCTGAAATAGCTTCACCTGCTGCCTTCAACCCCTCACCGACTATCGATCTTATATCCTTCACGCCTTCCTTAACGACCTTCGACTCCGTGATAGGGGCTAAGTGCTCCTGAATTGTCTTCCCCTTAATCTTATAACCTGTAACTGCCAATACTATACCCGCTATAATAGCCAAGAAGATTAACCATTTTATAAAACGCCACATATCATCCTCCCCCAGATATTGATTTTCGTGAAGATATGGGTCGTGTCCACATCTGTCAATAGGGTAAGACCAAGGCTGAGGTTAAGATTGAGGTTAAGGCCAAGATTAAGATTTTCCTCAGCCTTAACCTTAACCTAAGCCTCGACCTCAGCCTTAAATGTAGACATAACCCATTGAGTTTGTTATATATTTCACATGCCCAAGAGACAGTCCATTTTAATCGTAGACGACAACACGACGATAATTGAGCTTCTGAAGGCCCAACTCAAGCCCTACAACTACGACTTGGACTTCGCGATAGACGGCGATGAAGCCCTCGAAAAGATTCAAGCGAGACTTCCCGACCTTCTATTGCTCGATCTCATGATGCCGAAGATATCCGGCTATGAAATACTCAAGAGGCTAAAGCAGGATAAGGACACACAGTTCATCCCCATTATCGTAATCACCGCCCTTCAAGAACAACACGATAAACTGAAGGCGATCGAACTCGGCGCGGATGACTTTCTCATCAAACCTATCAACAAGATAGAGCTCCTAACTAGAATCAAATCGCTTCTGCGTATGAAAAATCTTCACGATGATGTCGATACAAGTGAAAATATTTTATTCTCACTGGTGCAGGCGCTCGAGGCCAAGGATTTTTATACGAAGGGTCATTCCGAGAGGGTTGCCGAACTCGCAACGGAGATCGCGACGAATATTGGAATTTCAACCTCCGACATCGAAGCCATCAGAAGGGGAAGTTTGATTCACGACATCGGCAAGATAGGGGTTAAGGAATCGATCCTGCTGAAGGAGGGAAAACTCACCGACGAGGAGATGGCACACGTGAAGACCCATCCCTCGCTAGGTTATGATATATGCCAGCCCTTAAAATCGCTCGGGCCATGCCTTCCGATCATCCGTTCACATCATGAGAGAATCGATGGCTGCGGCTACCCCGATGGTCTAAAGGGGGATGATATTCCGATCATCGCGAGGATAACAGCGGTTGCTGATTCATACGACGCGATGACGACCGACAGGCCATATAGAAAAGGGATGTCTAAGAATACTGCAGTCGCCATCTTTAAGAACGAAATCGATAGCGGTCAGTGGGATCCCAACTGCGTAGAGGTCTTCCTAAAACTCATGAATGACAAATAGAGCACACCGGATGAAATTTCAAAAGATACTTGTTACGGGGGCGGGCGGATTGATAGGCTCACATATTTGTAGAGAGCTGCACAAATCCGGTTGCTCCACCAGGGCGCTACTTCAAAATGACGAATCGGATGAGAACATCAGGGGGATCGATGGTATAGAGATTGTCAGGGGGGATATCCGCGACCCATCCTTCATAAAAAAGTTGCTTTCAGGATGTGATGCATGTGTCCACAGCGCAGCCCTGAACAAACTATGGCACAAACCGTCAAAGGAATTTTACGAGACAAACGTTTTGGGTACGAAGAACATCTGTGAGGCTGCCTTCTCAAACAACATAAAGAAGATGGTATACACGAGCAGCTGTGAGGTCATGGGGCCATCTCCGAATGAGAGGTTGAGGGATGAAAAGACAAAACTAATAGAGGAGAAGGTTCGCGGACACTATGAGAGAAGCAAGTTCAAAGCGGAAGAGATCATTAGGGGTTTTATCAAATCCGGTCTACCCGCTGTCATCATAAGGCCGACCGCAGTGGTAGGCGCAGGCGATATAAACCTCTCTCCACCTGGCAGGCTCATAAAGTCCTTCCTCACAGGAAACGTCATCGTCTACTACGATTCCGGTGTAAACATCGTCGATGTGGAGGATGTAGCAAAGGCGCATATAAATGCGTTGTGCGACGGAAAAGCTGGAAGCCTGTATATAGTCGGTGGTCACAACGTCATGTTTGAAGATTTTTTTCAGGTCATGTCAGAGCTCTCCGGAATCAAACAACCAAATACAAAGCTCAAGTATTCCACAGCGTTAATATCCACGATCGCCCTCAACCTGAGAGCTCTCATCACGAGGAGGGATCCCGGCGTGACCGTAAGCGGCATCAGGACTATACGACATCCTTGGTTTTTCGATTCTTCGAAAGCCAAGAGGGAGCTTGGCTTGACAGTAAAACCCCTGAAGGATATTTTGCGAAACGCAATAGATTGGCATAAAATGAGAATCGATTCATGAATGGCTTAATCACATCCATAGTTCATCGCCCCTACGTCTTCATCTTCCTCGCCGCGTATCTTTTCTTGGCCTGGCGAAGATGGGGCTGGACAAGAACCATCGTGTGGTTGATCTCCGGCTACGCGATAGCTTGGCTCTCTGAATTTTCATCCATAAACAACGGCTTTCCATATGGCGAATATCATTACATTTACGAGAACATGCCTGGAGAACTCATGATCGCCGGCGTCCCTTTCTTCGATTCATTATCCTACCCCTTTCTGATATTCGCAGGATTCACGACTGCCGAATTCATGCTTCCGCGCGCAAAGAAGATCTGGTTGATACTCGCTGGGTCTACTCTCACGATGATGCTCGACGTCATAATCGATCCCGTGGCAAAGCTCGGTAAACAGTGGTTCTTAGGGGAGATCTACTACTACGCCCATCCGGGAGAATATTTTGGAATCCCACTTACAAATTTTGCCGGATGGTTTTTAGTTCCCTTCGTAGTAATTTTGTTCAATATGTTTATCTGGAGATTCCTTGAATCACGTACCACGTACCACGCACCACGCACCACGGTTTTAAATCCCCTCTTCTATGCAAGCATCGCACTTTTCAATATCGGAATATCGTTCTGGATAGGCGCAACCATCCTCGGATTGACGAGCTCGGTAATTTTAACGACGATGATGATGATAGTCACTCGGACGAGAATTTACAGAATCAGACGCGTTCTTCCTTAACCTCTTTACCGTCACAGTGGATGTACTTGGGAACTCCATCGTACGCGGTTTCGATTGTCACCGGACGACGCCACATCTTGTGCAACATCTTGAGCGTTTCACAGGCATAGCTGAATTTTAAATCGACGCCCTCATGGGTGTGCTTTAAGAGGAGCTCCCCCCTGTTTCTAAAATTCCCATCGACGACGTTTATGATAGGTTGCCCGAAGTTAGTAAGCTGGAATAAAAACTGTTTCTTGATCTTGTGGAATTCACGACTGGCTACTTCATACTGCTCGGATGAGACGTTGTATGCGTAAACGAACAATTTGTGTTTAGCACAGAACTCAGGAGTGAGAAACTCATCGATGAACATAATATCGTTATACAGCCTCCTGATCTCGAATATCTTCTCACGACCTAAGCCCAACTTCTTATCCCAGTTGGCCTTTTCGACCATATCATCACATTCATCATATTCCTTACCGAAACGCCCCGCATTCCAACGCTCCTCAATATCCCTCATGAGCTCCAATCCAATCTTATAAGGATTGATCCTGGTGGGACCCATCGCAACGGTACCGGAATGATGATCGGCATAGTCGATGATCTCAGCGTCTGTGAGAACCTTCTGTGTCATTATCTTCGAGTGCCAGTAACTAGCCCAACCCTCATTCATTATCTTCGTCTGGCCCTGAGGTGCAAAGTAATATGCCTCCTCGCGAATGATCGACAGAACATCCCTCTCCCAATTTTCCAGCGGGGAATTTTCAAGGAGAAAGAGCATCACATCCTTCTGGGGATGTTCTGGAAAATGCTTCTCCTTCTGCACCTCCTTCTCAACATGATCCCTCTGAGCATCCATAAACTCTCGTGGATTGATAAACTTATCCATGTACTGACGATCCGCCCTGAGTTTTCTGACCGGCCTTCTCGCCCCCTTTTCACCGCCGGGAGCGCTCATCCTTCTTATAGCTGGCGCATGATAGTCGATGAGATTCTCAATCGACAGACAG
>CAYWIG010000173.1:4432-5003 GCA_964458295.1 uncultured Myxococcales bacterium | reverse complement strand
TACGTTTTTCCTCTGCAATTTCAACACCTTCCATTTGGTAGAGGCCGCTTCCGCCCATTATACCTATCAATCCCATAATCGCTCCTTTCATCAAACAAAAACTACTTGGTAGTTTTTGTTTTGGCGAGCGCCGTTAGACCATACTAATGTATGATATTCAAGGATGTTTTACGAATACGGGTATCCTATGAAATGCGTAATACCTCTCACCCTCAGAACGTAAGAGTCTAATACTGATCCTCGACGGTTATGCCTTCGATAGCAACGCTATCCAGATTGACGCGCATGTCCTGACCGCCGTAGGTATCCCAGGCCATAAGCATATACCCGCCAGATCCAAGAGCGGAACTGATTTGGTCAAACGTCGGCAATGGATCGCTTCCATCCCGAAGAGGTATATCGGTATAGCTTGCACCATCGGTGGAATACTGAACCGTAGTTCCTGACGCGCTACTATTAAAGCTTAAATAATATCCAGTTCCATTGGGACATTCGATTTCAGTTTCAACTTCAATGGATTCAGTTTCAAAATCAAATAGAGTTTCTAATAAATCACAAAAAGATTCAGAAT
>CAYWIG010000173.1:0-4422 GCA_964458295.1 uncultured Myxococcales bacterium | reverse complement strand
AATATACACTCCAACCGAGTTTGAGAAGAATCATATGAAAAACCCAAATTAAAATATACTGCTTCAAATGTAGGATCAACAAGAATTATGGATGCATCATCATAATCGCTTTCATCACCTTCATCCACCCCCTCGACATTGCTATAATGCAGATTAATGGACAGCGATGAAGAGCTAAAGCTGACGGATTTCCCAATCAACGCATCAGCTACTCCGGCTATAGTGCTATCCGAGAAATTTATAGTGCTTGCTCCGACATCAAATGACAAAATATTTGGAACTAGCTCACTCCATGTCGGATAGCTGGTATCCGGAACCAAACCTGCTGTCCAACATTCCTGTGAGTCCGCGTTGAAATCATCTGAAACCGCACAGCCGCTCGTAAAAGCGTAGGCGATATCCGATGTAAGCGCCGTGCCGGCTGAATTCTTAGCACTCGTAGTAGCGGTCAGCGTACAATCCATGAGTTGATACTCATAGGCATCTTCCACGGTAACAGTGTACGTATTATCCTCACTCTCCGATGCAGCGACTGCTATAGTCGGCTGCGACATCGAACTTCCATCCGGTAAGGTGCATGTAAATGTAAGCCCCCCACCAGAGATCAACGAGGTGTCGTCCATAGCTCCCGAAAACGTCATAGAAAACGTAGTTGGATTTACACCGGTCGTCCCAGTAGCTTCTATCGCATCCCCATCACCATCCTTGAGTGAAGATACGGTGGCTGCATCACCATTGCTCTCCGTGGTGAATGTGATTTGAACAGGGGTTATAGCATCACCCGCATATGCATTCCTGATCAAGAGGCTGCTTGCATCCGCATAATGAATGTCCGCAAGCAGGCAGAGCGAATAGGTGGTTCCGTATGAGAGATTCTCCGTCGGATCGAGGGTACACTGCGTCGAACTCCCACAGCTTACCCCTGCTGATACAGCACTAGCGGCATTGCAGACGCTTTCATCAAATTCAGTTTTCGATGCTACACTTGCACTGCTACCCCCCTGAACTAGGAAATAAGTACTGGTGCTCACGGTACCCGTATCGACGGCCTGATCGAACGTATATCGAAACGAGCTGTCGACGCCAACATCGGTCGTACCATCGAGATCATTCGCGGAGACTACCGTGCTGCCTGATGACCCCCCACTGCATCCACAAGCGAAACATACCAAAATAATTGCTAATATAATCTTTGAACGTAACATCCTCCACCCCCTGTTTTTCTGAATTTATATTATTTTAACTTATCAGACATAGTATCATAAATGTAAATCGACTAACAAGTCGGAAGTGACAGAATTATAAGAACTTAATTACGAAAGGCGTCCCGAATGAGCTTATAGATCTTCTCCGGATCATCGGAGTCGAGGATCTTTCTCTGAAGATCTTCATCGCTCATAGACTGTGCGATCTTCTTAAGAATCTGAACCTGAATATCGAAATCCTCACTCGGAACGAGGATGAGGAAGATAAAATTAGCGGGCATACCGTCGCTCGCATCCCAATCGATCCCCACCCTACTCCTTCCGAATGCAATGATCGGTTTTTTGATATATTCCAACCTAGCGTGAGGAACGGCTACACCCCTCTCGAGAGCCGTGCCCATAAGGCTTTCATTGTTGAGGACGCGATCATATGTCCTCTTCGCATCGATCTCCGGAGAGTGTGCAGAAAGTTTTTTGCACAACTTGAATATGGCGTTCCAACGACTAAGACCCTCGAGATCGAGAGCTATGGCCTCCTGGCATATCAAGCCACGCAGATCGACCGCCTTCCGACGCTTTAGTGTCATAGCCAACAATGGACCCGCTGCAACAGATGACGCTATAGCGGCAAAAACAATAGCAACGAAGACGCTCTCGCGTATTATCCCAAACTCCAGCGCGAGGATTCCAAGGATGATCTCCATGGCGCCACCTGGAATATGAGCAAAACCAAGCGCAACGCTGTCGGTCTTGGGAAACTTCGCCAACAATCCACCAAGCCATGCGCCTATGAACTTACCGCCGACTGAAAAGAGCATGAAGACGAGGACGATTTGAAGATCCAGATTGGATATAAAATCTATCCTGATACCAATCGTCGCGAAGAAGATTGGAACGAAAATCGCATGAATCGTCTTTGAGAGCACCTCGCGCGTTCTGTTCGTAATCTCCTCGGTATTGCCCACGATGATGCCAGCTATGAAGAAGCCGAGAACCGCATGTAGACCTAGCTTCTGCGTAATGGCACCAAACAGTGCACCTACGCATACTATAAAGGAAAGCATCGTAGCCGACTGAGAACTTTTACCTACGTTGAAAAATTTGATCAGCCTTGAAATAGCTTTTGTGCCGACGGTCATTACGAGGGCACCAAACGCGACAATGAACAGAAGCGGATATGCTACCTCAGTTAAGCTGCTACCTGTCTGTACCGCTATTCCCAAAACGAAAGTAAATATCAACCATCCCAGAATATCGTTGACCACAAATGCCGACAGCGTCACCAAACCAAAATCACTTTTCAGGATATCCAGATCATAAAGGATCTTCGCTATAATCGTAATTGCGCTTATAGATCCCGCTGTCGCCAGAAACAGCGTAAACACGAGGTGCGTGGACTTACTTCCCCAATACGTAGGTGGCAACCAGTAAAAGGCCGCACAGCCGAGAAGAAATGGAACCATCACCCCCACCACACCAATAGTCAGAGAGGTCTTACCCTGCTTCCATATTGAGGAGAGCTTTATCTCGAAACCCGTAGCCAAAAGAAGAAAGAGAACGCCAAACCATGATACGGTTTCCAACATCGTGTTCTGATAGAGGTCGCGAGGAAAGAGCGCGAGGTATGAAGATGGCGATACCCTGCCTAATATCGTTGGACCGAGCAGTATGCCCGTCAGAATCTCACCGACCAGTGGCGGCCATTTAATCCTTTTAAATAAACTCCCGGCGACCTTAGCGATACTAAGAAGAAGAAGAACCTGCACCAGAAACAGAAAGATATGAGATTCGTCCAGATAGTGCATGTCGGAAGATTAATTGATCGGTGGTTTTATGGCAATAGTTTAAAGATAGATATGCCGGCCTACTGCGTCGAAGCGCGGCAAGCCCTCTTCTGGCGCGCTTCAGCGTTGTAATATATGCGCCTCGGCCCAACCCTCTCTAGCCTAGCCTGTTTGTGTTTCTTCTTAATCTCCGTACAAATGCGCTGATCACCCTTCTTGTTGTTGTGCATGCACGTATTGTACTCGTTTCCCAGGGCATCGGCCAGCTCCACCTTCTCTATAAATGTCCTCTTCGCCTTCTCCGCCGACTTCGTTGCGCTCTCACAACTGGTAGCTGCCAGTGCATTACCGCTCACATAGACAATAGCGATGAACACGAATACTGCTGAATAAATAATCTTTTTCATAACTATCCTTCCTTTGTTGCTAGTTGGCCACAAGCCGCTAAAATCTCCTGTCCACGACTCTTACGGATGTTCGTTTGTATCCCATTATTGTAGAGATACTCACTCCACCAGGTCACCATATCATCGTCGGGTGCCCTGAAATCATCATTATCAAATGAATTGTATGGAATCAAGTTTACCTTCGCACTCACACCTTTTAGCAACTCCACAAGACGCCCTGCATCCTGTTCGGTATCGTTCATGTCTCTTATCATCACATATTCAAAGGTGATTCGATGTCTGGAACGCTTCGAATATTTTCGACAGAACTCCATAATCGTAGCGATCGGATATTTCTTATTGATCGGCATGAGCGTGTTGCGCACTTCATCCGTGGTTGCATTCAACGAAATGGCAACTTTTATATCGAATTCACTGGTAAATTTTTCGAGTTCCGGAACCATACCTGCAGACGACAATGTCAAACGTTTCTTGGATAGACCAAACGCGCGTTCATCACAGATCACCTTTATAGCGTTTGAGACATGATCGTAATTATCCAAAGGCTCACCCATTCCCATAAGAACAACATTTGTAACTTGAACTGGATTCCCGCTTTCGCGGGAATGACAACCTTCAATACCAATGTCATCCCCGAATGATTTAATCGGGCCTTCGCCGCGCCGCAGCGGCTTCGGCCGCGCAGGCGGGGATCCAGCATCTGACGCCAATCTCATCACCAATCTCAGCTGGGATAGAATCTCACCCTGCGTGAGATCCCTTCGATATCCCATCACTCCCGTGCGACAAAAAACGCAGCCCATCTTGCAACCGACCTGCGTTGAGATACATATGGTGGATCTTCCATCATCGGCCGGGATCAGGACACATTCGACACCCTCATCATCACGAGCCCGACAGAGAAATTTCTGTGTTCCATCGCCGGCCTTCTGAACATCGACGATCTCCAAGGCATCGATATCGTATTTCTCAGAAAGAAGTGCCCTCACCTCCTTCGACAGATTCGTCATCTCCTCGAAGGACGCA
>CAYWIG010000172.1:0-5028 GCA_964458295.1 uncultured Myxococcales bacterium | reverse complement strand
AAATGACGAAAAAAGATATCCGGTTTGGCTATACATTTGATGACATCATTCTGGCTCCGGCACGGTCTTCGGTATTGCCTGGCGAGGTCGATGTAAGGACTCAACTGTCGCGGCATATCAGCCTCAATATCCCTGTTGTTAGTGCCGCGATGGATACCGTAACCGAGTCCAAAACTGCCATTACTGTTGCAAGACAGGGGGGCATCGGATTTATCCATAAGAACATGAGCGTAGAACGGCAGGCTTTGGAAGTGGAAAAGGTAAAAAAATCCGAAAGTGGCATGATCGTAGATCCCATCACTATAGAACCGGAGAAAAAAATCCACGAAGTTATTGAAATTATGGAAAAGTATCAGATTTCCGGTGTACCTGTTGTGAAGGGCGAGAACCTGGTGGGTATCATTACAAATAGAGATCTGCGATTTGAGACGAATCTGGACCAACCGGTGGAATCTGTAATGACCAAAGAAAATCTTGCCACTGCCAGGACAGGCATCACCTTGGAAGAATCCAAGGCTATCCTCCACAAGAGACGGATCGAGAAGCTCTTGGTGGTTGACGAAAAGGGTAGGCTCGAAGGGCTTATTACCATAAAGGATATTGAGAAGGTCAAAAAATACCCGCATGCATGCAAGGATGATCTGGGGCGCTTAAGAGTAGGTGCTGCAGTGGGGGTTGGGTCCGATATGAAGGAACGGATTCAGGGCCTTTTGGAGGCTTCGGTGGATGTGGTGGTTATAGATACCGCGCACGGCCATTCAGAAATGGTGCTCAAAAGTGTGGAAAGCGCCAAAGGGGATTTTCCCGATATCGAGTTGATTGTCGGGAATGTGGCTACCGCCGAGGGAACCCAGGCCCTTATTGACGCGGGCGCGGATGCGGTGAAGGTCGGTGTGGGTCCGGGTTCAATCTGTACGACCCGTGTGGTCGCCGGTGTTGGTGTTCCCCAGATGACTGCTATTTTGGAATGTGCTGCCCAGGCAAAAAAAGCAGCAGTTCCTGTAATTGGAGATGGGGGAATAAAATTTTCCGGCGATATCACAAAGGCAATAGCCGGTGGTGCGGCCTCCATAATGATCGGAAGCCTCTTTGCCGGGACCGAGGAAAGTCCTGGCGAGACAATACTGTTTCAGGGGCGTACCTACAAGGTCTACAGGGGGATGGGATCGCTGGAAGCTATGAAAGAGGGGAGCAAGGACCGGTATTTTCAGGAAACAGCCGAGTTAGACAAGAAACTGGTCCCCGAGGGTATAGTGGGCAGAGTGCCCTATCGTGGACCACTTACGGAGACAATTTACCAGCTCGTGGGCGGGTTGAGGGCCGGAATGGGCTATTTAGGATGCATCAATATCGAAGAGCTCCAGATCGACCCGCAGTTTATACAGATAACGGCAGCCGGTCTCCAGGAAAGCCACGTACATGACGTAATAATCACAAAAGAAGCACCGAACTACCGTATGGAGTAACCCTCTGGATTGATGATTGATGATTGTCGATTGAAAAGCTACAACGCGCAACTCGCAACCAAATAATAGGCCTGGAGGCCTTGTATGACTGTCAATGTTTATGATCAAAAAATACTCATCCTGGATTTTGGATCTCAGTATACACAGCTTATTGCAAGAAGAGTCAGGGAGGCCAAGGTCTATTGTGAGATTCATCCCTTTAATATGAGCCTGCAAGAGATAAAGGATTTTTCCCCGAAGGGCATTATCCTGTCAGGCGGTCCCTCCAGTATATATGACGAGAACGCCCCTTTTGCTGAAAAGGGGGTAATCGCACTGGCAGTCCCTATCCTCGGGATATGCTATGGCATGCAGTTCCTCACACATCTATCAGGCGGCGTGGTTGCCAAATCCGGTGATCGTGAGTACGGGAATGTTCAGATAAGGATTGAAGATGAAAAGGATCTTTTCCATGGGCTTGGGAGAGGGGAGGAGAGAACCGTATGGATGAGCCATGGTGATCGTATTGATCACATGCCCGAAGGGTTTGAAGCCCTGGCAGGGAGTAAGAACAGCCCTGTAGCGGCCATGGCCGATGTGGAAAGGAGGCGTTTTGGAGTTCAGTTCCACCCGGAAGTGGCCCATACACCGGATGGATCGAAGGTCATAGGCAACTTCCTGATCAAGATATGCGGGTGTGATCCCTCCTGGACCATGGCATCTTTTGTCCGAAAAACCGTCAAAGCCCTGAAAGAAGATATTGGAGGGGAGAGGGTTATCTGCGGACTTTCCGGGGGGGTTGATTCATCCGTTACTGCTGTCTTGCTTCATGGGGCCATCGGGGAAAACCTTTCATGCATCCTTGTGGACAACGGGCTTTTGAGGAAGAATGAGGCCCGTGAGGTTATGGAGGTATTTCAGGGGTATTACGGTATGGACCTGCACCTTGTAGACGCATCCGAACATTTCCTCGAGCACTTAGACGGGGTAACCGACCCCGAAAAAAAGAGAAAGATAATTGGCCGGGAGTTTATACGGATTTTTGAAGAGAAGGCTAAGGAATTGGGTAGAGCAAAATACCTGGCTCAGGGCACCCTCTATCCGGATGTGATTGAAAGTGTATCATTCAAGGGCCCTTCCGCCACCATAAAGAGCCATCATAATGTCGGGGGATTGCCCGAGGTTATGAATCTGGAGTTGATTGAGCCCCTCCGGGAACTCTTCAAGGATGAGGTCCGAGAGGTGGGTGTGGAGTTAGGCCTGCCCAGGGAACTGGTCTTGCGCCAGCCATTTCCCGGTCCCGGTCTTGCGGTAAGGATCTTGGGGGAGATTACCAGGGAGAGGCTTGAGATATTGAGGGCTGCCGATGCGATCGTTAGAGAGGAGATCAAGATGGCAGGGCTCTATGAAAAGGTCTGGCAGTCCTTTGCGGTTCTTCTGCCTGTCAGAACGGTCGGTGTGATGGGAGATGAAAGGACCTATGAGAATGTGATTGCTATCAGGAGCGTGGACAGTTTAGATGCCATGACAGCAGACTGGTCAAAGATCCCCTATGAGGTCTTAGGAAGGATTTCCAACAGAATTATCAACAGCGTCAAGGGGGTTAACCGTGTTGTTTATGATATATCCTCCAAACCGCCAAGCACCATTGAATGGGAGTAGGGCTGCGGGGAGATTTATGCAAAATCAACTAACCTGAAAAGGCTTCTCGCTTATGAGTTGAGCAGCCTGCCCACCCTTGCCAGCAACCTCTTGGGAACAACCGGCTTTGTAAGGTAATCGTCTGCCCCTGCGTCAATTACCTCCACCTCGTCTTCCACTTCATCTTTTGCTGTAAGCATTATTATGGGGATAAAGCGTGTGGACATCTGAGATTTGAGTTTCTTGATAAAAGTTACCCCGTCCATTTTCGGCATCAAGAAATCTGTGATTATCAGATTAGGCCTCTCCATCGATGCTGCTTTAAGTCCTTCCAATCCATTTTCCTCTGTGACCACCAGGTAATCCTCCGCCTCCAACAGATGCCTGAGGAGCTTGAGAATAACAGGGTTGTCATCAACAACAAGGATCTTTTTTGGAGTAGTGCTTATCACTGAAGCCTTCGGTTCAAAATCAGAAGAGTCTTCCGGCGCAGCCCAACCCTGCGCGGGAGGCTCCTCGACAGGCTCTTCGACAGATCCCCTTACCTCGGGCGGAGCCACACGAAAAACCTCATCAACAGTAGTAAGTCCCTGCATGGCTTTTGTTATCCCGTCAATTGCCATAACCAGGAACCCTTCCTTTTCAGCGGCATCCTTCAGGTTCACAGCCGATAATGTTGGCGAGATAATTCGCCGGAGGGCGGGAGTCATGGTAAAAACTTCAAACAGGCCCAAACGACCTGAATACCCGGTAAACTGGCATGTTTCACAACCGGCCCCCTTCCAGAACAAAGGCTCGTTTTCCTGATCAATGTAGGGAAGAATCAACTCCATCTGTTCGGGAGGCACGGAATCGGGGATCTTGCATTCCTGGCATATTCCCCGTACGAGTCTTTGCCCGACGATGGCGTTCAGAGATGCAGATACCAGGAAAGGATCTATCCCAAGGTCCATCAACCTTATGACAGCGGAAGGAGCGTCGTTTGTGTGGAGTGTCGAAAGAACCAGATGCCCAGTCTGTGCGGCCTGAAAAGCTGTGACTGCAGTCTCGCTGTCTCTAATTTCACCAACCATTACTATATCCGGATCCTGCCTGAGGATTGATCTCAAACCTTCGGCAAAGGTAATGCCGGCGGCAGGGTTTATCTGCACCTGGTTGATTCCTGTGACATCGAACTCCACCGGATCTTCAACTGTCACGATATTGACCTCCGGAGAGTTTAGCTTGTTAAGACAGGCGTAAAGGGTTGAAGATTTTCCGCTTCCCGTAGGTCCGGTCACAAGGACAATCCCCTGGGGCATATTTATGGCGCCCATAATATGGTTTAGACCCTTATCTGAAAAACCGAGATCTTCAGGGTCCATTTCCGCGGTAGCCGGGTTGAGGATACGTATGGTGACCTTTTCACCGTATGACGTGGGCAAGGTGGATACCCTGAGATCAAACACCCTCCCACCGTATTTTACCTGAGCCTTGCCGTCCTGAGGTTTTCTCTTGATGGAAATATCAAGGTTGGATATGATCTTGATCCTGGATACAACACCCGCATGAATATGCTTGTCTGCCTGCATTATCTCTCTCATAATGCCATCCACACGATAACGAACGGTGATAGATGTCTCCTGCGGCTCAATATGTATGTCGCTCGCACTGAGTTTAATGGCATCGGCAAGCAATGAGTTGGTAAATTTGACAATAGGTTGAAGTTCGGTGAGGCCAAGAAGCTCCTGGGCCTCCGTCTCATCTGCATCTTTCTCCTGAATGATTTCTATTCCGCCTTCTATGTCCGGCCCTGAATCTAATTTTCTCTTAAGATCTTTTTTCGGATAATGTCTTCCAATTGCATCTAAAACATCTCCCTCAGGGACAACGGCAACTTCAATTTGGGACTGGGTGAAAAATCTCAAATCGTCCAGGGCGTACAGGTCTAAAGGGTTGGCCA
>CAYWIG010000171.1:0-5030 GCA_964458295.1 uncultured Myxococcales bacterium | reverse complement strand
AATATATTTCAATCTGTGCAGCGGCTACGAATACGATGATCTTGAGGGAATATATGAGGACAATTCTGGATTGTGGAGCTATATCGGCAGTCATTTCTTGGGTATGTATCGCGCTGCTTCGGGATCCGAAGTCATTCCAGGAGTGCTTGATCTAGGAGATTCTGCCACTTTTTTGGATGATGAGAGTAACTCCATGGCGAGAAAGGAAGCTTTCTATATAGGCATTCTGAGTGCAGATCTTTTAGATACGGAAGGTTACTTCGAAAAAATTGTGAGGAGTTCTCGGATGGCCGAGGATGCAGCTGTGACATATGCATCAATCCCAGGTATTTCGCTCAAGGTTATGAAATTGTGGAGAGAGGCGTGGAAGACGCCTTCGCAGCAACTATTGACTTGGTTGGAAAGCACTATGAAGCGAGCTGAAGGAATCCGTGATCAATTTATGGGTAAGAGAATCAGGCTGGTATAAATAATAATCAAGTTGGGCGCTAGTCGTGTTTCTCGAATATTATTCAGGAATGAATTCGATTCTCATTCCAAACGCCTCTGCAAGCTTATGACGCGTCTCAAGGGTGGCGGTGCTCCTTCCGGTCTCCAAAGCCGTTATCGTAGTTTCGCCCACATCCGCCATATCGGCTAGGTCCGCTCTTTGCCAACCGCGAAGCGCGCGCTCGAATGCTATAAGATGACCGATCGTTCCTGGCGGAGAGACATCTTTATATACTGCGACTCCATAGGATCTTCTTCCCATGCCCACGTATTCTTCGGGGGAATACGTGGATAGTTCGAAATCTCCCCCCTGCGGATCTTCGAATAAGGTTCCATCCGGTTGATGTATGGGAATCATCTGCGGCAGGGAGGGAAAGAGGGCGAGTATTCCTTCAGCTCCTATCCCGTAATAATCTATCAACTGGAGATAAGGGCCAAGCTTTGGAAGTGCTCCGCGATTGTGTTCGAGATAGATCAGGCTCTTTGAGGATCCGATAGGAAATGATGGCTCGTCTATTAGATTATGGTGCCTCTTTCCACTTACCAATCGATGCGCCCTGGCGAGTCCGCCGAGTCCATACGTTCTTAAGAGACTCATTCTATGAACTGGTTCTCTTAGTGTGAGGGTAACCCCCTTTCCATAAATATTCACATCGAAGTATGGATCTATAAACTCCTTGAAGAGTAGATAGCCGATGCCACTGGCATCGGTGATACCTAAGGCGTTCAAAATCCTTTGGACACTCTCAGGAGGACAGAAGCAATCTCGCTTTACCAAGGCGTTTATCACCTGTGATTTAGGAATATCCGTTGCTTTCAGAAAGTTCGCTCTGGTGATCCCTAGATTTCTCATAATCGCGTTGAGATAATGAATTGCAGGTGCCGGTCCCTTCTTCAGCGACAGCCTTACGTTCGGCAACGCCTTTTGCATGCTGCCATGTTCATGTACAAACCAATACCTGGCACGTAGAAGCTGTGCGGCGGCTTTGACGAAATCGTTTTCTCTTAAGAAGAGACCTCGTGAGATTTCCGCTTGAGAGACAGGACCGACGGAACGTCTCGTCATGGCGCTTTGACTTCCAACCGCCGCATCGAGCAGGACGACTCCTTCGAGCACGGCCTCCTTCAGATGTTTTTCGTCGGCCCTTTCGACGATGGATATATGACGATCAACATCTGCACTCAGTTTGGCAAGATCGACGATAGTCACATCATCGGCCCTCGTGACTCTCTCGCGGGGCCATTTGAAGTGACGACGAATCTGCATGTGGTGGCGCGCCATCCTATCGTAAAAATCTTCCAATCTGTCGCCATAAAGATCACGAATAACCCTCTTATGGAAATCCAAGGAGCCAAGCACCCAGGGCTCATCTTGGAAATCGATGTAATGTACAAAAACATATCTATTGAAATGATTCCAGATCTCACCCATCAGATTCAAATTGACGGTCTTTATGTTTGAAAGATCATATAAAATCCGAACCGTTAATTCTACTCGTTCCCATCTCGTAGTCAGTTCGGGATAGTATCGAAGTCCATAGGGAAGGTCGCTGAGTTTTGATATGTGTTCCTCTTCAAAGAAAACATCACCGTCATCGACATCATCGGCACCCCTGCCGGATGAGAAGGAAGCGACGGGCGTCAGGTGGGTGGGAGCAGATGCAGAGATTTTGGCAAGGCCGGTCGTGTGTGCATCGGCCATCCCTGAATGGAACGCCGGTGGTGTGGGTAGAAAAGACGCAGCGTGATGTGAAAGAGCCGAACTATCCAAAGGTCTGTAAATGAGACGATGCCAATCAGCGGACGTAGGTATATGAAGTCTGGATGCACCTGTGCTCATCTGCGCGAGTGACCATAGTGCACCTCTGATGCTAAATATGCGCCTACCACCTAGGGATATGAATGGCTTAATCACCTCAAACACGTTTATACCTTCCTGCATCCTTATCGCAGGGGCAACCGATAAGTTGTGCATATAATAGGGGACCTTTCCTATACGTCTAACTACATGATATTATGGTGATATGAGATGGTAGGGCGTAAAGGTCGCTAATTTGCGATCATATAATTATATAGCGGTCCTCACTTGAGGAGGTCGTAGGGGTGTATAGAAAATCTATAAACAGTAGAAAGTGTACAAAATATAACATATCTAGCATTATAATATATAAAATACTCTATATAACATTGAGTTAGCCATATTCTTGTGTACTCCTGTAAACACTATTAGGAATATATGCTTGAGGGTGGGCGGTCAGAGGAGTATAATGAACTCGAATCGAGGGGGACGAAATGGGGAGGTTGGGATCAAAAAAGAAAGTTAGCGTTTTCGATTTCGTAGACTACCGTGAATTCATAAAGGCATGGTATGAAAATGCAAAGAGTGGACACTCTTCATTTTCATATCGTGCCTTTTCAAAGAAAGCCGGCTTCAACTCCAGTAATTTCTTCATGTTGGTGATGCAGGGCAAACGAAATCTGACCGAGGATAGCATTGCAAAGATGATAGTTGGGTTGGAGTTGAACAAACAGGAGCGGGAATTTTTCAGAAACCTAGTGCTCTTCAATCAAGCGAAAACTCACGAGGACAAGGATCTCTACTACAAGCGACTGCTACAATCGAAAAAGTTCAGGAAGTTGGAGCCGGTGAAGAAGGGGCAGTACGATTACTATTCCAGTTGGTATCACCCCGTTGTGCGAGAGCTGATTGTTGCGAAGAAGTTCGATGGAAGCGCGGAGTGGATTGCGGAACATATCTCACCCCCTATAACACCTGTGCAAGCGGAAAAATCCATAGAGCTGCTCGAGAGATTGGGATTTATCGAGCGGAGCGAAGAGGGAAAGTGGAGGCAGGTAAGTACGGTCATTTCGACAGGTCCAAAAGTGCATTCTGTTGTGGTTCATAACTACCACAAAAGCATCCTGGATCTCTCGAGGGCGCTCATGGATGATCTCGAAGGGATGGACAAGCGCGATGTGAGTTCACTCACTCTGGGTGTGAAGAAGGAGCAGGTCGAAGAAGTCAACAGGAGGATACGCAAATTCAGAAAGGAAATGTTGGAACTAGTATCTGATGTAGAAGAGCCTGAAGAAGTTCTCCAATTAAACATACAGCTTTATCCTGTCACAAAGGGCGATGATGGGGAGGAGAGATGAAGAGCTTGGGCTCAAAATGGGGGATAGGGATTTTCAGTATCTGCTTTGTACTGATCGTTTCGTTCGTGGGATGTACGAGTAAGGGTGGAACTGAAACTGGTTCGACTACGTCGACCCCTACCGATGTATCAGGATATAGCGCGAGTATAGAGAGCGTCGCATCGGTCTTGATACCAGATATGAATCCCTCGGAGGATTCGGCAAACGTAGGGATAACAGAATCGATAAGTTATGCGAGTAGCGAGGATTGGGATTATTATGCCGAGACCAGCAAGTCGCTTATGCTCTTCTATATATTCGGAGATGCTGATCAAGATCCGCAGGCCGAGACAAAGATCAGATATGCTGTGAGAGATTTCGCGACGTGGGTCGATATAATTGAGGCAGCTGATCCCAATTTCGAATGCGCAGGATCTTCAGTCCTGAATGAGGGAGATGTTTTGGAGGTTCCGTTTTTCGGAGAGATTGAAAACGGTTCATCGGAGTATGACTGTATATATGAATCTGAGGATTATTCGCCTGGAAGCACTCTGAAGGTTCTCTTTGGAACTGTTGAACCTCCCGAGGAATTCTTACCCGAATCTTCCACCGAAGAAATTCCTCACGTTCTTCACTTTGTGGTTATGAGAGAGAATGAGGATGAGGTCGATGAAAATGCATCGGTTTTCGTCCATGGCAGCGCAAATAGAAGTAACCAAGTATTCATGGCCTCGTATTTTGTAAACAGAGCTGACGATGGAGGTAACGCATATCTGGATCTTCAATATGTAAAACTGCTTCGGTATAATGGGGATGATGGTGAGTTCTTAACCGAAGATGACTTCATCTACAAGATGAGGAGTCGTGTCACCGGGATTGCACAACTCGACGGGAATGGAGAGCCGCTCATTGGCTTCGGTGATTTTACGGTTACCAAGTATGACGAGAATCTGGAGACCGAACAACTACAATACACCATGGCCGTAGGCAGGGGCAGCTATGACGTCGGTGATTATTCCATCTTCAAGATGGATACGTCGAGTAATCCTGATTACGACGGTTCGCAGGTCTTCTGTCTGGAAAGCAACACTGAGGGTATTCCGGCTTATGCCGATTACGAAAACTGTACCGGTTATGAGGATACGTACGCCTGGACCGATGCTGAGTTTCCTTTTGATATCCTTCCTTCGATAGAGGGGGTATTCGAGGATAAACCGTATTTCGAGCTGGGCGATACGGATCTTATAGCTAACGACGGAAGTAACTTTACAATACCAGAATATGATAAACTGTAGAGAGGAGGTGTTTCCTGATTGCGGCGGTAGGTAGGATGCGAAACGTTAACCGCGAAACGAGGAGGTAGTCATGAAGAGGATAGGGGACATGGT
Source organism: uncultured Myxococcales bacterium (assembly GCA_964458295.1). Lineage (GTDB taxonomy): Bacteria > UBA10199 > UBA10199 > 2-02-FULL-44-16 > JAAZCA01 > JABGOS01. The sequence goes on along the minus strand of CAYWIG010000171.1, from coordinate 18 downwards.
TAGAATGATTTTTGAGGT
>CAYWIG010000170.1:0-5064 GCA_964458295.1 uncultured Myxococcales bacterium | reverse complement strand
CTGTTTTGAACCGAGGCGTATTGAAGTGTTCGAACCATATCTATCGTCGTATAATATATCTAGCCTCGCTGCAATGAATATATTCTCAACATGCTGTATTCATTGAAGTATTTCGATAGCAACAATACCGAAAAATTGCCGATAATTATAGTAAGGAGAAGGCTTCTATGCCAAAGAGAATTCCAGAGAGAAAGCCAATCGATACGACGATATCGAAGAAGCCGTGCGATGACTACACCGATAGGGACCACCCCTTTATGAAGGGGGTCGTCGTAAATTTAAGCCCCGAACCAGTAACCGGAATTACAAGCGATTTTCACGACAGCAACTGGAGCAGGTTTACAATACCAGGTGGCAAATCAACACTCGTCGATCTGTGCATCGATGACACCGACGCACTGTACTTTCAGAGGGGAATAATGCTCTGGCAAAATTATGGCTTACATACAAGGCTAGTCGATCACACCAACAGTAGTTCGATAGTGAAGATTCCGGATGAAAATTTTGTTACCATATTCTCATATTTAGGACAGCTACATGTGATCTTTTCAGCATGTTTTCTCGGAGCGTGTCCTTATATAATGACAGAGACGCAGAGGCTAGAGGCAGGTCTCAGAGACATGCACAGAATATCTTCAGTAAATCCGTTGGAGGATGGAGGCTGATCGTGGAAGGGATACAGCTATTTTTCCTCTTCCTTCTTCTTCTTCAAATCTTTTGCGATTTCCCTGCTGAGCGCCTGAGATTCAGATTCGGGTAACGCGCTCGTCTCACCCAAATCGAGATTTGCAGAGGAAAGATCGGCAGTCTTCGCACTCGGCTTCTCGTTCAAAGCGGTGTCGTCAGGTATCGAAGATTCGCTGATGGATGGCTGGGTCTTCTCTGGAATACCCAACTCCCGCCTTATCTCACCAATCACATCTTTAAGTTTGATGCTATCCTCAGCTACCTTCTGACGAAACTTCTGTTTCATAAAGGAACCTCGGTATTCCTCTGAAAGCGAGGACGCGATCTCATCGATGATATCCTTGGCTTTAGCTACGTATTCCGCTGATTTTTTCTTCTCCCCAATCCTTCCGTAATATTCACTCATCGTATGATAGACCTCACCGACGAGCTCCCTGAGTTCCATCTTGTCGGACAGATCCGCAAGTTCCAACAATCTCTTCTCGAGATCCTCCCCTGCAGCCTTGACGGATCCAACCTTAAGCTTACATCTCAACAACTCCACCTTTATGGTCGTCTCGGTGACGCTCTCCTCGCCGCCCCAAACGGTATCCAAACTCGACAGATATTTTTCTGCCTTCTCCGTTGAACCTAGATCGACCAACATATCCGCCGCTTCATAATTTCCCCACAGGGAAAGATCCGTATAACCCTTATCCTTACTTTTCTTTATGACGACATTTAGATAAGCAAGAGCTTCATCGTAACGGCGCATGTGTTTATAGCGATATGCCATGGAGAGCTGAACCCACCCCTCCATGTGCGGATCTTTAAGTTTCTGAAAGATCTTCGCAGCCTCGTTTAGATATCTCCCCGCGACATCCTCCAGACCTAAGTTCAGGTACAGCATTCCGAGATTTAAAAAGTTGTTGGCGAGATCCCTCTCCGAACCCGCCTTCGAAGCAAGTTCGATGCTAGCCGTCACGTACGGAAGTGCATCCGTAAATCGGGCCAAACTCTGACAGATACACACGAGGTTGCTCAAGATCGACATCGAACTGTGCGTATCGCCGACCTCCGAGTAGAGATCCCAACTCTTCTTACAGGTCTCAAGTGCATCGGTGAGTTTATTCCCTCGCTGGTAGACATAACCAAGCTGACTTAAAATGGATGCTGCGAGTCTCTTATCATCCGAAAAATATTCGTATTTTTTCTTATAGAATTCGATCGCTTTATCGTAGTCGCCCTTCAAGGCCAAAGCCAAACCCAGATTATTATTTGCAACCTTCTTCTTCTGATCTTCGGTCAACTTATCGGTATCGTCTTGAGTCTTAGCAAATATCTCGACCGCTTTATCAGGCTGCCCCATCTGTATGTAACACTGCGCCTCCTCGTTCATCAGCTTCAATATCTCTACCTGTTCGGACCCATCGCCCATAACCTTCATCGCCTTCTGAATATATTCCAGCGCCTCTTCCGGCTTGTGGCGAATTCGGCCGATCCAGCTCCTCATAAGGAGATCGTCCTTCTTCTCGCCAGATTCCTTGGAGGCATCCTCGATATGCCTTATCGCGTCATCAAGCTCGCCTATGAAGATCTGCTGTCTAGCGAGCTTCCTGTGGATGGTCGGCACCCTCTCGTCGCCTGGTTTCAGCACATCGATAGCTTCCCTGTAATATTTGTAAGTACCCTCGAGATCAGAGATGGATTCCTTCTTCTCCGCAGCTGCAATTATATAGTCCGGCACTTTTTCGGGATCAGCTCCGAGTTTAGCAAATTTCGTGATTGCATCTATATCGTCAGGGGAGTTCTCCTCGAAGTGTTCCAAAAGAGAGCCTCCTAGATCCTTTTTCTCCTCATCGCTGAGGGCTGCCTGAACCGCTGACGCGACAGCACCGGACGCTGACTCATAGCTCTCCTTGTCCCTGTTGAAGATGATGAAACCATCCTTTAACAATTCACTGATGGCATTTTCGACGATCACGCCGGAAAGAACTATCAGATGATGTTGTGAAATCGGTTTACCCGCCAAAACCAGGATTCCAAGTACCCTCCTGGCAGCATCATCTAGTTTGTCGATCTTGTCTGCAAAGATCTTATCGACGCCACCCTCGATCTTTCCACCTGGCGAATCCAGCGTGGCGATCGCTATTCTGACCAATTCAGGAATTCCACCGGAAAAATTCAAAATATCCTTCACCTGCTTATTCGAAGGATTGGATTCCCCAACAGCTAGTCTTAGATAGTTGATCACATCCTCAGCGCTGAAGGGCTCGAGAAATTTATTCTCCACATCGAGATGAAGCGAAACCGGCAGGGATGACTTAGGGCCATCCACCGACATCGAAATCAAAACATAGATTAAACTTTCCTTTCCGAGAAAGCGGGACGAATAGAGAGTATTGACGAAGGCTGTGATAAAGTTCTTCACCTGACCGCTACATTTATCCAAATCGTCTACCATGAGACACAGGGGCTGCCTTTCGAGTAGACGCATCGTTGCAGCATCATCTGAGAGCCCCTCACATCCAATAAATTTCTTGAATGCGTCGAAATCCTGACCCTCTGTATCGCCACGAATTATGACGGTATTGATCTCCATCAACTGCGTTATATATTTCGCTTCCTTCAAAATCCTCGATTTGCCAGCACCGGATGGACCGCTCAGGACCAGCGTCTGATGATCGTCCTCTTCAAACGGCTTCTTCTCACCAAGGCGATGAAGCATCGGACGTATCGTCTGCATAATGCCATCCCTTGCAACGAGAGGACCCTCCTCCATCAACGTCGAGACGAGCTGCCTCTGCACCTGTGAATATTTTTTTCCGGAATGAAGCTCCAGGAATCTTATGATCACCGCGGCCGAGGAGAACCTCTCCGTAGGAATTGGCTTCGTAAGATTCTCAACTACATCTATAAGATAATCAGGAGCGCCCTTGGCTTTTAGAGGTGCGGGGTCAATATCCGTATGACTGACGTGCCAGGAGAGGACCTCCTTCATGTTTGTCCCCTGGTTTGGATAATCGCCGGCTAACATTCTATAGAAAACTACTCCCAAAGAATACAGGTCGCTTCTATAGTCAATCGTCTGGTCGTGTAAAATCATCTCAGGACTCATGTAGCGAACGGTCCCGGCAATATTCTCATGAACTTCAGCCGACGGCGCAGCTAGTCCAAAATCAACTATCTTGGCGAGCACTCCACCTGTCGGCGTGTTCGTAACAAGAATATTGGAACCCTTGATATCGTAATGGATCAGACCAGCTTGATGGATGACGCCCAAGCCATCGACTATTTGAACGAAGAGCTCTTCGATCTCGTCGATGGAAATGTTTTCGGTATACTGATAGAGATCCCTACCTTGTACGACCTCCATCGTAAAAAAATAGCGATCCTTGTTGGAGGAAAAACCAAAATCATGGACAGCCGTCACATGGGGATTGTGAAGGTCGGAGAGAAGCATGAACTCACGTTTAAAGGCTACAAGCTGACCCTCCTTGAAAGCCTCAGGGTTTAAGAGTTTTAGAGCACACGGCTTTCCCCTGGCTAGATCATTTACAACATAGACCTCACCGGTGAAGCCCTCACCCAACTTACGGATGATCTCATAATTACCACCCTTCGATTCGATAATTTCCTTTTCATTGCCCATACTTACAAAGACTCCCTGCAGCTGTTTGCGGCATATTATAAGGATCCTCGTTACTTGCCAATAGTTATCCGCCTACCGGTATTATAAGCCATCTATGGCCAAAACTAACGTATATTTATCATCTATTTACAAAATCTGACGATACCTCCTGCGCATGCGTTACCTTCTTTCGGAACCTGACCACAATCGCCCAGGTGATGAAAACCCAAAACAGTATCAACGCCAGAGTGACCCACGAGACGATCTTTGCCAATCCAAGCGCAAGAATGCCCATGAGCAGCAGCGATGCCCCACCCTTTGCGATACGATACGAGAGCATATCGACAATCGATTTTCCCATCGTCTTCTCTTCGTATGTCAGAGGGATATACAGCATCTCCTTGGACGATCTAAAAATCGTATAATCGAAGAGTTTGCTGGCTACCTTCATGACCGCAACCACGATAAAAGCTGGAAAGGTTATGAATGTAGTTACACTCAAAGCCAGGATGAATGGAATTGAGATCAACGCGCCAGGGACTGTGATCAATCTCAGTATCGGCCCAGTAAGGAGATGCAGAATAAACGTTCCGCTGTTCGTGATCGCATAAATCTTACCGATCATACCGGTGCGTATATCCATATCCGGAAACGCACTTTCAACGACCCCGTTGAATTCAAAATCGATCAACGTAACGGCAATCTGGACGACGAAGATGAGGACAAGCGTGAAGATAAGATATGAACTGCCACGAACGACTTTCCAC
>CAYWIG010000169.1:0-5087 GCA_964458295.1 uncultured Myxococcales bacterium | reverse complement strand
ACGACGGCGAACAGCCTCGGTGAGATATCCACCCTCCTCATATCCGACATATCCTGGAGGTGCACCGATCAAACGAGCGACGGAGTGCTTCTCCATGAATTCACTCATGTCGATCCGCACCATCGCGCGTTCGTCATCGAATAGGAATTCCGCAAGTGCTCGCGCGGTTTCGGTCTTTCCAACGCCGGTCGGGCCCATGAATATGAAAGAACCGATCGGACGATTCGGATCCTGCAGGCCCGCACGCGAACGGCGGACAGCTGCTGCGACCTTCTCAAGCGCCTCATCCTGACCAACGACGCGTTCGCGAAGTTTATCCTCTATGTAAATCAACTTCTCGACCTCACCCTCCATCATCTTCGATACGGGAACGCCGGTCCACTTCGAGACTATCTGTGCGATATCCTCCTCGGTAACTGCTTCGGTGAGCATTCGTTTATCCTTCTGCAACTCCTCGAGGGCGGATTCACGCTGCTCGATCTCCTTGGTTAGCCCCGGAATCGTTCCGAACTTAAGTTCGGCAGCTTTGTTGAGATCGCCCTCGCGTTCGGCCTTCTCCTGATCGACCTTAGCCCTTTCAAGCCCCTCGCGCGCGTCGCGAATGGATTTGATAGTATCGCGCTCCTGCTGCCAGTGAGCTTTGAGTGCACGAGACTGTTCCTGAAGATCAGCGATCTCCTTTTCGAGTTTCCCTAGACGTTCTTTGCTCGCCTTATCGCTCTCCTTCTTGAGCGCCGTACATTCAATCTCCTTGCCCATAACATTGCGTTCAATCTCATCGATCTCCACGGGAAGGGAATCTATTTCTATACGAAGCTTGGATCCAGCTTCATCGATGAGGTCGATAGCTTTATCAGGCAGAAAGCGAGCAGTGATATAGCGATCCGAAAGTGTGGCAGCCGCGATGATCGCGGAATCCTGAATGCGCACACCATGATGAACCTCATATCGTTCCTTAAGTCCTCGAAGGATCGCAATTGTGTCTTCGACGGATGGAGGACCTACGTATATCTGTTGAAAACGACGTTCGAGCGCCGCATCCTTCTCGATATGTTTACGATATTCGTTGAGTGTTGTTGCACCGATACAGCGAAGTTCACCCCTTGCAAGTGCTGGCTTCAACATATTCGATGCGTCGATAGCACCCTCAGCGCTCCCAGCACCGACCAGTGTGTGCATCTCATCGATGAAGAGGATGATCTCTCCGCCCGCGTTCGAAATTTCTTTTAGGACAGCCTTTAGGCGATCCTCAAATTCACCCCTATATTTCGCACCAGCGATTAGCGATGCAAGGTCGAGCGCGACGAGCTTCTTGTCTTTCAATGTATCCGGAATATCCCCAGATACGATTCTCTGCGCTAAGCCTTCGACGATAGCAGTCTTACCGACGCCCGGTTCACCGATGAGAACGGGATTATTCTTGGTCCTTCTTGAAAGGACGTGAATTACCCTGCGGATCTCATCGTCGCGCCCGATGACGGGATCGAGTTTTCCCTGTCTAGCCATATCGGTTAGGTCACGTGCATATTTCTTAAGCGCCTGATATTTACCTTCCGGATCCTGATCGGTGACTCGATGTCCACCGCGAATATCCTGAAGAATTTTCAGAATGACCTTCTTATTGATACCCTGCTCACGAAGAAGATCTCCCGCCTTGCAGGATTTTTCCTCAGAAATTGCGACTAAAATATGTTCGCACGAAATAAATTCATCCTTGAGATCGGATGCAATTTTAAAAGATTCATCAAGGATGCGCTTGAGCGTATGAGACATGTAAGACTGGCTCGTAGTGGCTCCTGTAACCTTCGGAAGATTTTTGATCTCCGACATCAAGCTCTCAGTAATCATCCCTTTGTTCGTTCCGATTTTATTCAAAATTGCAGATACAACTCCACCCTCCTGTTCTATTAAGGAATAAAGCAGATGTTCCGGCGTGATCTCCTGTTGATTCTGCTTTCCAACAAGATCCTGCGCCGCCTGAAGCGATTCCTGTGCTTTTACGGTTAATTTGTCTAAACGCATAATAACTCCTAGATAAATTTATAAAGTGATTAGGGGATATCCGTTTATCCGGACAACCGGGACTAGGATATCCGGCAATCCGGTGACCCGGGACGATTCACTTGTAGGTTTCGTCCCGGATATTCCGATATCCGGATTACCTAGTTCCGGATGACCGGATTTCCGGATAACCTCTCTCGTTATTTCAAATTTAACACTTGGTACTTCATTTAAACTCCAGATTCCTTACATCTATATGGTGCCTATAATTACAATTTCAAGTCATACGCGTAACTAATTAATATATAAAGATAATATACGTATACCACAGTATACGGATATTGAATTTCATCAACAACGTTCTTCTGCAAATGCCGACAACAATGTAGATATAACATTCAAAGGAGGTATTTTGTGGGTAATTTTTTAACTGTTGCAAGGATCATAGGTATAAACGCACCACTGAAAGGGGCCTTGGAGTTCACAACTGTTCCTCTTCCCCAGGTGGAAGGTCTTGACGCTTTTCACGGCTTATACAGAATACCAGGGGGAGATTTTGTAATGGGTTCCGCTACTGACGTTACCAACCCTCCTCGTTGGACCAGAGTACCAACATTTTGGATGGATGCACATGCAGTAACTGAGGGTCAATTTACAGCTCTTTTGGGTCATAATGGGCGACCTGAGTTACCCGTCGATACTACGCCTATGCATCCGGCGACATTCGTTTCATATGATGATGCCATGAGCTACTTGGAAACGCTGAGCTACACACGCCTGAGACTACCTACCGATATAGAATGGGAGTATGCTGCTAGAGGACCTGCTCTCAATGTAAAGGAGCTCATGGAGAGTGAAGGTGTACCCATTACGAGAGATGCTTTTGCAAATTTTATTACGGGAAAGCTCGAGCATTTCGTTGCACCTGAAGTTGCCGGAATGGAGAGATTTAATCATCCAGAAGATCCCAATCTCATAGAACTATTAACCAATCCTGATGTTAGACTATACGCATGGAGGGTTTTTGCGACCGAATCTGGAAGGTACACGCCTGACGAAATATGGGCAAGCATAGAAGAACCGGTTAAAGTATCCAGACTTGTTGACTGGGGAGTACCTAATGGTTTTGGTTTACGCAACATGTCTGGAAATGTAATGGAATGGACGAGCACCGAAGATCGCATGATGCGCCCCGTTGCGATCGATGGACATGTTGAATCATTGAAAGACTTTCCAGCAAGACCTGAGGATGCTCCTCTTGAGGAATATAGAGGATCCAGAGGTGGAGCTTACACATTCCAAAGTGAACTTGGCCTTAGAGCTGGAGACAAAATGGTCACATGGCGAAAGGCTGAAAGAGAAAACCTCCGGACTCATGGATTTAGATTAGCTATGAGCGATACCCAATAGTCAAATAATCAATCGTAGCACTATTCTTAGAGGTACATCATGCATCCCTCTTTAAAAGCCATTCAAGCCCTCCCACACACCGTATTTCAGAATGCGGCGATGCTTTTTACGAGCATGGCCGCTCCGCTGTACGCGCTCCAAACTCCTGCAGCGATGAGGGTCTCTCCAAATGGATCCCGGCGACTTGTGCGTGATTACTTTGAGAGAGCGGATGCAGCTAAAAACGTTCACTGCTTTAGTCCCCAATACACCGATCCATCGCGATGGGCCCCTGAACATGTAACCGCCATGGACCATGCAGCTGCTGGTCTATATCGCGTACTGAAACCATTTGGCCCAGCTGAAATATTTAAGGATGAAGCCGTAAGGGATAGTCGTACATTCTTTCATAACTATTTCGGCGGAAGGATGAAGAGAGGCGTCGTACACGTCGAGGAGGAGAGCGTCGGTTGGAATGGTCATCTCGAGATCTACGATAGCGATCCATTCCTGGAGGGAAAGGAAGATGTCCTGACGGTGGTCATTTCACATGAACTGACGGTACCCGGCGGACACGCGATGTATGCTGACGTCATCAAAATGTATCTCGATTATCTCGATTCTCGCCCCGAGGGCAGTATACCAGTACGTGTTATCACTATTGCTGAACCTGGGCACGGAGATCTCACTGATGATGGATTAATAATACCCTCTCCAGCCGATTTTTCATATCACCCGGATTCCTCGGCGAAGGTATGCTGGAGAGCCCTCGATCTAATCGGCGTCAGAGGGGACATAATACATCTTACTGAATCGCTCGGTCTCAACATATCCTGGCACGATATGGGCATGGCCGCACTCGAGGGACGACCTCCGAGAATCGAGGAACATATTCTCGCAGCTACATCACCGGAGCAGATGGGATTCGCGTTGGCAGCGCTCGGTGCGCAAAAAGCCATTTTGGGTGACAGATCGCCTCTGGAAGCGATTATAGAGACTCTGCCCGATCGAGCTATCAACTACGCCTCGATCACGAAGCTTCTTCATCTCTGGCTTGGATGGAATGCCGAGATAGGTTTACATCACCTCTGCATGGAACGACTGAAGGATCCGCGCGTGACTCAAGCGATCTACGCCGTCCTACATCATCTTGATGGATATATCGAAGGTGCACGTTTGATGTACCATTTGCCGGTCTATAATTACCCCGACATAATCCCCGTACAGCTCCTCGGAGCCAGGGATGATATGGTCATGGGCGAGGCCTCTATGAATGCTTACGCCGAACGTTTGAGGCAGAATTATTTCCTAGACGTCAATCTTCACATGGAGGAACGCGGTGGTCACTTCGCCATAGGTAAAAAACACCCGATTCGCCAGAAGCATGTGGAGCTTCTCATTCAGGCGACGGAAAGGCTTACGGGATAATTCGCAGCATTGCTTGTCATTCCCGCGCACGCGGGAATCCAGCAATTGTTGCAACGCTGGATCCCTGCTTTTCCGCCACTAAAGCGTCGGCGGACACCGCCGATATAATGAAGCGGATCCGCCAATCTTTTAATGGCGGGCGCAGGGATGACATCCTTGTATTCGAAGCGATGAAGTCGATAAAGAAAACAACTGCATAAACGCAAATCCGATTATTCTAACAAATTAAGTGTCGGACTGTACTAGGCAAGTAATTTTGTGACTTTTTC
>CAYWIG010000168.1:0-5088 GCA_964458295.1 uncultured Myxococcales bacterium | reverse complement strand
AGGTTAGGAAGCACTTCCGCAAACTCAGAAGGTTTACCGCTCTTTCTATATGAGATGACATTCATACCGAATGCCTTGGCGCGTTTTGCAACTTCAGTCGCTATAAGGCCCATCCCGATGAGGCCCAGTGTTTTGCCGTAAAGTTCCGTACGCTTGAGTTCCTTCTTGAGCCACTTACCGTCGGCCATTCCATTATGCCCTGTGACCAGGTGATTTGGAACTGCGAGCATCAGCGCGAATGCTACTTCAGCAACGGCTATGCTCGATGCAGCGGCGGTATTGTATACTGCGATACCTTTTTCCTTTGCGTAGACTTGGTCTACGTTGTCGAGGCCTACGCCACCGCGAATGATCATCTTGAGTTTCGGAGCTTGATCGATGTATTCCTTCGTGCACTTGGTCTTGCTGCGGATAAGGATTACATCAGCATCCTTCTGTCTGGACTTGTCGTCGGTGATTTCGCCGAACCTCGATATCTGATCGGGCAGGTTCGGTGCGAATGCATCTGAAATTAGAATTAACATTTTGCCTCCTTCTTTATTTTGGGATGCCAGATTCCCGATGCCGGATGCCGGAGGAAAAATATATCCGGGATCAGGTATCTGGCATCTGGAATCCGGTATCAATTATTCGTCTAATAGTTTTACTACAATACCGCTCCTGAGTTTCGGCTCAAACCAGGTGCACTTGGGCGGCATCACCTTTCCAGCGTCTGCGACGGCGAGAAGTTCAGCAATGCTTACGGGATGGACCGCAAATGCTACGACGGCATCATTAGAACATCTGTGTTCCAACTCCTTCATTCCGCGAATTCCGCCTACGAAATCAATTCTGGAATTCGTGCGCGGATCATCGATTCCGAGGATTGGATTTAGTAGATTCGACTGAAGGATTGCGGCGTCGATGCTCTCAACCGGATCATCCGCAGGATAGGTTCCGTCTTTAGCTGTAAGTTTGTACCACTTTCCGCCGAGGTACATTCCAAATGTACCTTTGGAGGTTGGCTTGCCTTCGTTCGTCTCTTCAATATCAAAAGAGTTGGCCACCTTTTCCAAGAAATCCGCTTCGCTCAATCCGTTCAGATCTTTCACAATTCGATTGTAATCGAGGATCTGCATTTGATCGTCTGGGAAAATGACGGTGAGAAAGTAGTTGTACTGTTCCCCACCGGTGTGATCTGGATTGGCCCTTTTGCGAATGTCGCAGACGCGACTAGCAGCGGCACTCCTATGATGACCATCGGCTACATACGTACATGGGATCTTTGAAAAAGCGTTTGAAAGATTTTCGATAACACTGCTATCGTCAACAACCCAGAATGTATGCCCTACATCATCATCGGCCGTAAAATCGTAGACCGGTTTGTTCTTCGTTATCTCATCGACGATCGCGTTGACATCATTTGATGCGTGATATGTTAGGAAGACCGGACCTGCGTTTGCCCCAAGAATCTCCATGTGCTTCGCTCGGTCATCTTCTTTGTCTGGTCGCGTGAGCTCATGCTTTTTTATGAGACCATTTTGATACTCATCGACGCTCGCACCTGCGACGACTCCAGTTTGCACATGATCGCCCATACGCTGCCTGTAGATGTAGAAACAGGGCTTGTCGTCCTGAATCATCAGGCCATCCGACTTGAGCCTCTTAAGATTTTCAGAACTCTTCTGATAAACTTCGGTGCTGTGCGTATCGACCGATGGATCGAAATCGACCTCCGCCTTTACGACACGAAGAAATGAGTCCGGATTGTTCTTCACGAGTTCACGTGCCTCATCGGAAGAGAGCACATCATACGGTTTGCTCGCTATCCTCGACGCGAATTCCGGTTTTGGTCTAAGTCCTCGAAAAGGTTTAATCTTCGCCATCGTCGTTGAATCCTTTCATATCATGTTACTGATGATCATTTCGGATGGCGAAGTACACCAGAACCGCTTAAAATGTAAAATGAAATTTCACCAGTGGTCCTGAAAGGAGCGAGTTAACAACGTGATGTGGTAGTACGGAAGTGTTTCTAAAATACCTAAAGATATCGATATGTTATCTAAATTAAGCGGATGAGCAACTTAGTCATCTTTACAGCCGATACTATATCGATGGGAGAATCCTATAAAATCAATGGTCGTGCTGCTCCAAAACAGGAGTTTGAGATCCTGAAGGAGTTTTTGGAGGAAAACGGTGCTCCGCAGTCGGTCTTTCGGGATCGCGTGCTGACGAAAGCTGAGATTCTTAGATACGTTAAGCCTACGGCTGGTCCAGGCTTATCCTATGCGGCATGTGTAGCAAGGTTTGGCGTCCTAAATGATATCTTGATGAAAAGCGGATTTGGATCGAAGGCTCTGGATCCGTGTGAGTATAAGGTGAAGACCGAGGTTACGATGGCACCTGAGATATTTCTGCCTGACATCCTGAGTGATGAGTTGCCCGGGCAACCGGTAGAAAACCAAGAGTTCTTTTCAAATGGAAAGCGATACAAGTTCTATCATCAGAGACTCTATGTTCAGAAAGATGATGGGTATGGATGGAAGGAAGTAGACCTTACGCCCTTTTACGATGGGACTGATGAAATGTCCTTTGAGCCTGAGCGTATAGTTTACGATGCCAAATGGGATAGATTTTTTGTTATGGGCAAGGTGTGGGACGATAGAATGCTCCTGTGTTACGATCCTAAGACGAACTCAGCAAATTTTGTAACAAGGCTCGATGAGAGATGTCACCTTACTCCCGGTTTAAAAATAGCAGAGGATGGTAAAGAGTTGCATATGATCTTTAAGAGCGGTCATACGCAGCGCATATCGTTGGAAAAGTTTGATGGCTATGCAAACACCGATGGATGGGAATTTATAGAGGCTCCGGCCGACCGACTCTATAGCGTTGCGGCATGTCCCAAGAATAGCGATGTGGTGTTTATGTATGGCGATGCGGGAATTTATGTCAGTCATGATGCGGGGAAGAGTTGGACTCAGACCTCCATATCAAATCAGGTTCGGGATATTGAATTCGATCCAAAGGATCCTAATAAGATTCATGCGTTGGTGGGATACGGTTCTTCCTCTCATATGGTATCGACGGATGGCGGATTGACCTGGACGGAACAGCATGTGTTCAAAGGCAGGACGGCCACCTCCATGGTATTCGATAAGAAGGATCCGGGCGTCATATATTTTGGATTTCACGATAGTGATCATGAAACTCCAAGCGGTATCGTCAGATATGAAAATGGTGAATATAATTTTCTTCCTTTTGGTCATAATTTGACCGGCCTTATAAGTTGGGACATCGGTCAGGATGACTCCGGAAAGCTTCATTTAGTGCCGGAGATATACGATCATCCCAAGAACCTTGATGGTCAGTATCAGCCTCCCTATCTCACATCAACTGATGGTGGAAAGACATGGAAGGTTGATAGGAGTGGTGGTGGTATCAATTGGCATGTTTCAAGTTTTTCTTTCGATGAAAAGAGTGGTGAGCTCTATACGCAGGAGGAAGGTGGTTCTCTCTTAGTGACTGGCGATCGTGGCAAGAGCTGGGGGATCGCAAATAGGACTCATTCATTCGATGAGCGTATTTTGTTCGACGATGATACGGACGATATGATTAGATGTCGTACATTTTCTTTCGCAGGACCTGCTGTTGGGGGAATTTATACTAGACCTAGGAGCGGAGGGGCCTGGGATCTTGAAGGCTCTCTAGGTTTTCGCTCGATCGTATCGATAGCTCAAGGATCTGATTATACCTATGCCCTCGAAAGAGGTAGAAGGACTGTCGGAATATGGCGTAGAAAGAGGTAGAAGAACTCTTTATTGTAGGTGACCTGTCAACCTTGCTATCCTTCTGTTGATATCCAACACAGCCTTCCTATCATCTATGGAAACTTTGTTTTCGTGTACTTCCTTGGCGACTGCAGTAACGATCGACCTCAATGTACACAGATGTCGGAAAGAAGAACCAAAGATTACGGGATCAACGAATGGAGCGTATTCCCAAAGTCTGTTTTCGGCGTGTAGTTGGAATACAAAACTCTCCTGCATTCCGTTTAGAATTTCTCTGAGGGATCGTTCGTGAATATTTCCGTAACCCTCGCCTATATTCACGAGTCGGCACGTCGAGACCTCCCCATTGGCTTTGATCGTTACATCGGTGGGACGGAAGAATCCCTTACATCTCAATTGATCGATCGAGCCGTCCAAACTGAAATTCCCCCCTTCAGGGCTCGCGTCATTTCCTATATCTATTCTATGGCTTAAGATGTTGACCGGATCTGATAGAAGCCTCAATCCCCTCTTACGAGCACCGTCCCGATCTGAAAAAGTGTATAGGTGCTCAGCTAATGCTGCGAAATGGAGGGGATCGTTCTCCTCCTCTATAAGAAGCGAGACGCGAGCTTCCATGCCGGCAGCTCTAACCTCTTCGAATGCTCGCAGAATTCCGTCGTACAATCCCTTTCTACCGCGTGAGACATCGTGCACCTCTCGAGGACCATCGAGGCTGAATAGGATGTGAGTGACACCGGCTCGTTTTAACTCCGCGAAGTAATCGGCTCTGCTGATGTACCGAATACCAGCTGCGGTAAACGCACCTTCCCGGAGGGTGAACCATCCGTTCGTTACCAAACCTATTTCGAAATCACCTCGTGGCTTGATGTATCTTGCGAGGTCCAACCAGTTGGTTCCGAATTTGGAGACTTCACCTCCGATGAATGCGAAGGTTTTGATTCCCATCATCACGAGGGTGCCTGCGACTTGTTCCAATCGACGAAAATTGGTCTCGGTCATAGGTGTGATTCTTGCGTTATAACACATCGGACAGTTGAAATTGCATCTGGAGGTATATTCGAAGACAGCCTGACGAATGTGCTCCAGCGGATTCCTCTTGTAACGCAACTGTATCTCCGCCTGTGACGTGCCGATATCCACGAGTTCGACGAGTCCCTGTCTCTGTAGGAGTTGAACTGAATCGGCATGGTCGGAGGGGAGGGCGCTACCATCGCGGAGTGCTACAAGTGTTGGTAGAGTCGCGGGATTATGAAATCTTCCCAGCGCTGGATTTCCGTTGAGTGCACTCGCACAACTCAGTCCAAAATTTGTGAGT
>CAYWIG010000167.1:0-5091 GCA_964458295.1 uncultured Myxococcales bacterium | reverse complement strand
CAGTGCCAGGTCGACGACGACCTGATGTCGGATGTGCGTTATGGCGGTATCGTATATTCCGCTCTAGGTTTTCCGATCTCATGTTTCTCTGCAACCGATCCGGACTTTGATTTTATCGAAGTACGTTTTGGACTCTACATTCAAAAGGATCAGGGACCTACCCTCGTAGGTGAAACCGAGCCGACGGCAATAGGCGATATGATCGGTGAAAACGTACCGTTCACCAACGAAAAGGGATATGTTACGTTTAGAAATATCATTACGACTCCATTCGCTTCACCAGCGTTAAGGCTGGAGGAACTTGCGAGCATAGAAACAACATCTCTTAGCTATGAACTTACGCCCTCCTTCAATCCTACGATGGAACTTCATATCGTGAACGATTCAGGTGACTACATCATCGCTTGTGCAGGTGAGGATCAGGGACTCACCGGCGTAGATGCGCCAGGAGCGTATGACAATCTATCAGCGACATTCGTTGCAGCAACCGGACAACGTGAGCTCTTCGGATGGGACGATGTAATAATCAAATTGGTCGATCGAACGGATGGATACAGCTGTCCAAAACCGCTTGAAGGCACACCAACCACGCTTGCCGAATCAGGCCCCCTCACAGGAAGTGACCTATTAGCGGGTACTATCGAGTTCTTGAATGGTGCTGGTACCCTGACGATAGATGCCCCAACTTCGGATAATAAATAAGCTTGATCTATCATTAATTGTTTGCTTTATACATCGCGAGATGTAAGAAGCGATTTGTAAGTTGCTGAAATTAATCGATAATTTATGCGACGTTTTTCGTCGTTTACAGACTTCAAAACATCAGTGAAAGAGGAGAAAGGAGCAAACGAATGAAGAAAAAATTATTGGTGGCGCTCATGCTGTTCCTAATGCTACCTGCGACGGCCTTAGCCGGTTCAGGTTATGAAGGCGGCTTCTACGTCAACAATGACGAGGATTCCTTCAGGCTGACGCTAAATGGTCGTGTTCAGAATCAGCTATACTGGCAGGATCGTAAGGATACTACGAACACGATTTCGTTTAGACTGCGCCGTGCGATGCTCGGTGTGCATTCCAAGATACACGACAAGGGCTTCTTGGGATTCTGGATATTGCATACGACCGCCTCGGTCGAGAATAACACGTTTGCGACTGCACAGTTTACTGGTGCCGTCGGAGGCATTGAGATTATGCCAGCGTTCGTCATCACCGCCGGCATGGTCGGCTTACCTCTCTCCTTCATAAATGAGGTTAGCTCCGCCTGGATCACACTGCCTGAATTTCCAGAGGTTGTAACGAGGGACGATACGCTCTCCGCTATCACACCACTTCGTTCCAGCTTCGGTACACCGGATGGTTTGGGAATTAACTTCTCGGGCAGTTTCTGGAAATGGTTTTACTCGCTCTCTGTCGTCAACTCCGCTGAGAGCAACTATGCACTTCAGACGAACACGATGGCCATGTCTTACGGTTTCCGTACGGGATGGAATATTTTGGATCCGGTCCCTGGGAAACTGACCGATTTCGAATGTTCCGAAAAGCCAAAGCTGACACTGAGCATTGGAACGACCTATCAGGGCGGAAGACAGGATGCCACGGTGGGAGTAAATCCGGCTACGATCAAATATCTCTGGACCTCATCACTCGGTATCGCATTTCGTTGGGCTGGATTTGCCCTTACTACAGAAGGTTTTTATCGTAAGACGCGCATCACCGGTCTAGGAGATGCAGTATGGGCGCGTCCGAAGCTTACGGATATCGGTTACTATGCAAACGCAGCCTACTACATCATCCCGAAGAAGTTTGAGATCGCAGCGCAGGCGGGACAGAGTATCCGTCAGGGGCCTGCAAACGACTCCTGGGAGATGGGCGGCGGATTCAACTACTACATCTTCGACAACAACCTAAAGCTTCAGCTAGCATACAGGCTTTCGAGGTATTTCGAGTGGCTACTGACTGCGGGTGGTTACACGAGACAGAATGCTCAGCATAACATCACGCTTATGCTATCGGCTATCTTCTAAGCGTAGCTTTCAACGAATTATCAACCGCGGTCTTCGAAAGGAGACCGCGGTTTTTGTTTGTGCCTAATTACCAATTTCCAGCCCCAGGGGTTTGGATGTTGGGTTGCGTGCCTTAACCTCTGGGACTGGGAATTCACAATCTTTACCTCACTTCAAAATATGCTAAACTCCCGGTGTATGGATCTCTTGGATAAAGTTAAAACCTTTCCCAGAAAACCTGGTGTCTATCTTTTTAAAAACGCCAAGGGCGAAGTGTTATATGTAGGAAAGGCGATTCGCCTACGCGATCGAGTCAGGAGTTATTTCCAAAAGGGGAGAGATGATAGGCCTCAGATCGAATTTTTGGTCAAGCGTACAAAGGATGTAGGGTTTATCGTCACCGATTCAGAGAAGGAGGCCCTTCTTCTTGAGAATACACTCATCAAGAAGCACAGGCCGAGATATAATCTTCATCTGAGGGACGACAAGAGCTATACCTCGATTCGCTTGAGCGAGCATCATGAATACCCAGGGATCTCGATCACACGCAAGGTGAAAAAGGACGACGCATCATATTTCGGTCCGTACGATTCCTCTTTGGCAGCCAGGGAGGCCGTGGATCAGATCACGAGATTCTTCAAAATTAGAACATGTAAGGATAGGGAGTTCGCCAATCGCGTAAGGCCCTGTCTGAAATTCGACATCGGTAGATGTACCGCCCCATGTGTCGGTAAAGTTGTAAAGTATGACTACGATCTTCAGGTTGAAGAGACGATCATGTTTCTTTCCGGAAGGAGTAGTGATCTGATCAAGAGGTTGAAGCTTAGGATGAAGGATTTTTCAGATCGTATGGAGTATGAGGAGGCTGGTAGATTTCGCGACGCTGTGGAGATGTTAAAATCAATCATCGAGAAACAGAAGGTAGTAAAACACGGCGGTGGCGATCATGACGCCATAGGCATTGCATCAGATGATGGTGATGTATCCATCTGTATATTGAAGATCAGAAAGGGACTCCTGATAGACAAGCGTGTATTTCATTCACGCTCCTTGCTTGATGAACCATCACGTCTTATGGAGGAACTTCTTCTCGTTATGTATAAGGAGGGGGATGAAATCCCACCTAAGTTGCTGGTTCCTGCCAAGCCAAAAGCCATTTCATCGATATCCGATATTCTGAAAGATCGAAGGGGCGGCGCCGTATCGATTACGAGTCCGAAAAGGGGTTCGATGTCGAATCTGGTCAAGTTGGCCGAGACGAACGCAGCTGAGGCGCTTCTTGTTCGCAAGTCCACCAAGGGTGATGAGGAGACGCTCTCCAAGCTCTCGAAGCGAATAGGTCTCGTGGATCAGATCGAGACTGTCGAATGTGTCGATATATCGAATTTGAGTGGAAGGGAGGCTGTGGGATCCGTAGTTTCCTTTTTTAACGGCAAATCCGACAAAAGCAAATATAGGATATACAACATACACTCCCTCAATGCTCCCGATGACTACGGAATGATGTATGAAGTTTTGAAAAGGCGTTTTGATGAAAACGTCGATAGAGCCCTGCCGGATCTACTTGTGGTGGATGGTGGAAAGGGGCAGCTCGCTGTAGCGGTTAGGGTTTTGGACGAACTTTCGATTCCGATTCCGGTGATATCGATCGCTAAGCCAAAGGATGAAAAGGATATCGACAGGATCTTCATTCCTGGGAGGAAGAATCCATTAAACCTTAAGAAGGGTTCTAAGGAGCTCTTACTCCTGATGCGCATCCGCGACGAGGCGCATAGGTTTGGAATCAATGCACACAGGAAGCGCCGTGGGAAGAGGACCCTGTCATCACCACTCGACAGCATCGCTGGCCTGGGTCCGAAGCTTAAGAGGAGGTTGCTCGATCAATTCAGAGATCTTGGTGGAATCAGGCATGCCTCATTTGAGGATATCGCTGAGATTAAGGGAATTTCAAAAAAAATAGCCAAAGCCATCAAAACCGCAATTGTTTAGCATTTCAAAACCTGACTTTCATCCAAATTGCACTTACTCTAAGATCGCCCTCCTTCCGGGCTGGATGTTTGTGAGTACGCTGTCCGTTTTGGGTCGTCCCAAAACGGCAGCTCGGCTCTCGGCAATTTTATTGATCAGATCCCGGCTGTTAAAGTTGCCTCCGAGACGCCTCACAAACATCCACCCCTCACGTCAGGCGATCATGAAAAAATCTCGTGATGTAAGGGGAGGTGTGATTGGTGGCGTCACGGAGGCCGGCGCATCTATGGTTGTAATTACTCGCCGGCCGAGTGATGAGGTGCGTTTTCGGGCCGTAACACGAAAACGACACCGTACACCGATCATGCCTCCCCGTAACCGAAGAGATTTTGAATGCGTTCTTGGGGGGTGAAATTTATGTTAAGGGGTGAGTAAAAAAGAGCCGGCTTTTGGCCAGCTCTTTTGGAAAAGGAGAGCTATCATAAATAGCTCATGAGAGTTTAATTTAGATGTTCCTTCATCAATATCTCTCTCAGAATATTCCTGTTCCTATTTTGACTGACGAGTTTTACGGGTTCGTCCTCTCTGGCCGTATTTAATATCTGATGAAGTCTGCGCTTCGGATCCCCCTTGTGCGGTATATATATTCCACCACAGGAGAGCACCGCCGAGTCCTGAGCGCCCGCTTCGTCCGGGTAGTTCGAGAGCGCCCTGTTAAAGATCATTTCACTGATCGGTTCGCGACTTGCCATATCCCTTGCTCCTCTACGCACTAAAATAAGCAAGGGACGTGCCAACATAAGTCCTATAATAATATTATGTAAGTCGTTGAATTCCTGGAATTATGGATAATCGGGTGGGACAGCAAAGCGTCAATATGAGCTACTTTGGCGGCAGTTACGTCAAAAAAGCGGCACCAGCGTCAATTGAAGAGTTTTGATATCGACTCCCCGTATGGAGCCTCGATAACCCCTTTTTCCGTTATGATGGCGGTGACGAGTTCGGCAGGGGTTACGTCGAACGCTGGGTTATGTATCTTAACGAAATCGGGTGTGATGTGTATGGGGCCTATGTGGGTTACTTCCTTAGGGTCGCGCTCCTCAATAGGAATGTCGTTTCC